>JANMWV010000297.1:0-9850 GCA_031394165.1 Actinomycetes bacterium | reverse complement strand
CGACCGTGGCGACGACGACCGCCGCGACGACCACGAATCGCGCGGGTAAGAGCCACGTGATCGGCAAGAAGCCCTGAGCTCCGTTCGTCGCCGCCGCCCGCGCATCTGGCGCCCACCCGCGCACTGGCGGCTGCTCGCCTTCTGCCTGCTCGTCGTCTCCGCGCTGATTCTCTTCGAAGGGATCGTCACCCACACGATCGGTCCGAGCGGGACGGCGCCGCGCGACACGCACGGCGCCGCGCCGCTCGCAGGCAGCCGGCCGATCCTCACGACGGTCGGCGGCCGGCTCGTCTCGCGCCAGCCGGCACCCGGACGCCGCGTCGCGCTGACGTTCGACGACGGGCCCGACCCGCGCTGGACTCCGCAAATCGCCGCCGTGCTGCGCAGCCGACATGTGCCGGCCACGTTCTTCGTGATCGGCAGCGAGGTCGCGCGGCACCCCGACATCGTCCGGCAGCTCGTCCGTGACGGCGACGAAATCGGGAATCACACGTTCACGCACACCGCGCTCTCCAACGGGCCCGCGTGGCAGCGGCGTCTTCAGCTCGAGCTGACGGAAGGGGTGATCGTCGGCGTCACGGGGCGCTACACGAGGCTCGTGCGGCCTCCCTACTCGGCGACGAGCGACGCGATCACGCCGTCGCAGGAGCGCGCGCTCGTGCGCGCGAGCGGCGGGCGCTATCTGATCGTGCTCGCGAACTTCGACGCCGAGGACTGGAAGCGCGGTCCCGTCGCGACGATCGTCCGCAACGCGAGCCCGCCCGGAACCACCGGCGGCATCGTGATGTTCCACGACGGCGGTGGCGATCGCAGCCACACCGTCGCGGCGCTACGGGAACTGATCCCGCTGTTGCAAGCACGCGGGTTCAAGTTCGTGACGGTCGCCGCGCTCGCGGGCCTGCCCCGCGCAGTTGTCGAGCCGCAGGCGCCGGTCTGGGAGCGCCGACGGGGCGAGGTGTTCGCGTGGGGAATCCGGCTCGCCTTCCGGCTCGTCTGGCTCCTCACGCTGATGGTCGTCGGAGTCGGCATCCTGGTCGCCGCGCGCGTCATCCTCGTCGTCACGCTCGCGACCTGGCACTTGAAGCGTAGCCGCGCGCAGGAACCACTCGACGGGTATCTACCGCCGGTCGCAGTCGTGGTGCCGGCGTACAACGAGGCGGTCGGCATCGAGGCCGCCGTCCGCTCGCTCGCCGCGAACGAGTACCCGGATCTGGAGATCGTGGTCGTCGACGACGGCTCCGACGACGACACGGCAGAGTCCGTCGAACGTCTCGGCCTGCCGCACGTGCGCGTGCTGAAGAAGGAGAACGGCGGCAAGGCGTCGGCCCTGAACGTCGGCATCGCAGCAACCACCGCTCCCGTGATCGTCATGGTCGACGGCGACACGCTGTTCGAGCCGGACACGGTTCGTCGTCTCGTGCAGCCGCTCGTGGACGAACGGGTCGGGGCCGTCTCCGGCAACACGAAGGTCGGCAACCGGCGCGGACTGCTCGGACGCTGGCAGCACATCGAGTACGTGACCGGCTTCAACCTCGACCGCCGCATGTACGAGGTGCTGCAATGCACGCCGACGGTGCCCGGAGCGATCGGAGCGTTTCGCCGCGACGTCCTCGTCGAGGTCGGCGGCGTCTCCGACGACACGCTCGCCGAAGACACCGACCTCACGCTTGCGATCGGGCGCACGGGTCGCCGCGTCGTGTACGCCGACGACGCGCGCGCATGGACCGAGGCTCCCGCAACGCTGGGCAACCTCTGGCGGCAGCGGTACCGCTGGTCGTACGGAACGATGCAGGCGGTCTGGAAGCACAAAGGCGCGCTGCTGACGCGCGATCCGCGGCAGAAGCGAATCGGGCGCCGCGCGCTGCCGTACATGTTCTTCTTCCAGATCCTGCTGCCGATCGCAGCGCCGCTGATCGACGTCTTCGCGCTCTACGGCCTCCTCTTCACGAACGCGCTGCCGGTGATCGCCTACTGGCTCACCTTCAACGCGGTGCAGGTCGGCCTCGCCGCATTCGCGTTCCGGATCGACGGCGAGCCGCTACGACCCCTCTGGGCGCTGCCACTCCAGCAGTTCGTCTACCGGCAGCTGATGTACCTCGTGATCATCGAGTCGACGGTCAGCGCGGTCGTCGGCACGCGCGCGCACTGGGGAAGCCTCGAACGAACGGGCCAGGTCGAGATCGCGGCGAAGGCGGGCTGACACATCGTGCGGCGGCCGGCTGTACGCTCAGCACCGCGATGACCGAGCACGTTCCCGTCACCACCGGCCAGCAGCTCGGCCGCCGCTCCTGGGCCGAGCCCTGGAAGATCAAGATGGTCGAGCCGCTCTGGATGTCGACGCGCGAGGAGCGCGAGCGCGCGCTCGCCGAGGCCGGCTACAACACGTTCTTGCTGCGCTCGGAGGAGGTCTACATCGATCTCCTCACCGACTCCGGCACGAACGCGATGAGCGACCGCCAGTGGGCCGGCATGATGCTCGGCGACGAGGCGTACGCCGGCAGCCGCAACTTCTACCACCTCGAGGCGGCGATCCAGCGCACCTACGGCTACGCGCACGTCGTCCCGACGCACCAGGGGCGCGGCGCCGAGCACCTGATCAGCCAGATCGCGATCAAGCCGGGCCAGTTCGTGCCGGGCAACATGTACTTCACGACGACGCGGCTTCACCAGGAGCGCGCCGGCGGCACGTTCGTCGACGTGATCCGCGACGAGGCCCACGACCCCGAGAGCCTCTACCCGTTCAAGGGCGACGTCGACCTCGCCAAGCTCGAGGCGCTCGTCGCCGAGCACGGCGCGGAGCAGATCGCCTACGTCTCTCTCGCGGGCACCGTCAACATGGCGGGCGGCCAGCCGGTGTCGATGGCGAACGTGAAGGCGTTGCGCGCCTTCTGCGACGAGCACGGGATCAGGCTCTTCCTCGACTCGACGCGGATGGCCGAGAACGCCTGGTTCATCCAGGAACGCGAGGACGGGTACGCGAACAAGTCGGTCGCGGAGATCCTGCACGAGTTCTGCTCATACACCGACGGCGCCTGGATGAGCGCCAAGAAGGACTCGCTCGTCAACATCGGCGGCTGGCTCGCGCTCAACGACGACGACCTGTTCGAGGAGGCGCGCAACCTCGTGATCGTCTTCGAGGGCCTGCACACGTACGGCGGTCTCGCGGGGCGCGACATGGAGGCGATGGCGATCGGCATCGAGGAGTCCGTCCAGGACAATCACATCCGCTCGCGGATCGGGCAGGTGTACTACCTCGGCGAGCTGCTCGAGGCGGCGCACGTTCCGTTCGTGCGCCCCGTTGGCGGGCACGCGATCTTCCTCGACGCGCGCCGCTTCTACCCGCACCTGTCGCAGGATGAGTTTCCGGCGCAGACGCTCGCGGCCGAGCTCTACCTCGACTCGGGGATCCGCTCGATGGAGCGCGGCGTCGTCTCGGCCGGGCGCGATCCGAAGACGGGCGGTCACCAGTACCCGAAGCTCGAGCTGACGCGCCTGACGATCCCGCGCCGCGTCTACACGCAGGCGCACATGGACGTCGTCGCCGAGTCGGTCGAGACGGTGTACGCGGCGAGGGAGACGGCGCGAGGCCTGAAGCTCGTCTACGAGCCGCAGTACCTGCGCTTCTTCCAGGCGCGCTTCGAGCCGCTGTAACGCGGCGGCGACCACGATCAGATGATGTTGTGCTCCGGCCGGAGGCTGTCCGCCGAGAACCGCTCCACCGCCAGCGGCGTCACGTCGACGAAGGGCGTGCGGCCGAGCACCAGGTCGCGCACGATCTCGCCGACGGCAGGGCCCTGCAGGAAGCCGTGGCCGGAGAACCCGGTCGCGTAGAGGAAGCGCGAGACGCCGTTCCACTCGCCGATCAGCGCGTTGTGGTCGGGCGTCGCCTCGTAGAAGCCCGCCCAACCACCGGCGATGCCGGCGTCGCAGAGCGCAGGCGCGCGGCGCTCTGCAACCGCGACGACCTTCTCGAGCCACTCCGGGTCGCGTTGCGCGTCGAGCCCAGGCGGCTGCGCCGGATCCGCCATGCCGAACAGCAGCCCTTGACCCTCGCCGTGGAAGTAGAAGCTCGTGGTGACATCGATCGTCAGCGGCGGCCGCCCGGCGCCCGGCAGGGGCGCGGTGAAGCCGACCTCGCGCAGGTACGGCACGACGGGGAGCTGCATCCCGACCATCGCGCCGACGGCGGGTGACCAGACTCCTGCGGCACAGATCACGGTGGAGGTCTCGACGCGCCCGCGGCTCGTCTGCACGGCGCGGATCTCGCCGCCCTCGACCTCGATCCCGGTCACGCCGCAGCCGGTCTCGATTGCGGCGCCGTGCGCGCACGCTCCGGCCGCGTATCCCTGCACGACCGACTCCGGGCTCGCGTGGCCGTCGATCGGGCAGAACGTCGCCGCGATCACCCCGTCGACGCCGGCGAGCGGAGAGAGCCGCTTCGCCTCCGCCGCATCGACGAGCCGGCTCGGCACGCCGTGCGCGTTCTGGAGCGCGACGCTCCGCTCGAAGACGCGAACGTCCTCCTCCCGGTCGAGCAGGAACAGGTAGCCGACCTTGTGCAGGTCGATCTCACCGCCGGGCCGATCGTGGAAGCGGTCGAACGCCTCGAGACTACGCAGCGCGATCGCGATGTTGAGCTCGTCCGAGAACTGCGCACGCACGCCGCCCGCGGCGCGGCTCGTCGAACCGGACGCCCATGCGTCACGCTCGACGAGCAGGACGTCGCGCACCCCGGCCTCCGCGAGGTGGAACGCGATGCTCGTGCCCATCACGCCGCCGCCGACGACCACCACCTCTGCACGCGCCGGAAGCGTCACCGCACTAGCGGCAGAGCGGGCTCTTCGGCGTCCCGCGACATGGGTTCGGCATCGTCGGCTGCGGTGGAGGCGCCGGCTGTCCCCGCTGCGTGCGCGCCTCCGACTTGTTCATCATCCGCAGGACCTCCGTCAGCACCTGGCCGGAGGCCGTCGCGTCCGGGTTCGGCGTCGTCGCGTTTGCGCAGTCCCACAGGGTGAGATTGGCGGGGAGCGACGTCTTGTACGAGTTGCCGGCGAAGCAGTTGTTGACGGACTGCTTCGCGCCGAACAGGCCGCCCTCGATCGCGATGTCGGCGACGCGGCCGCCGCTGACCCGGTTGGCGTCGAAGCGATTGCCCTGAAGCTGGAAGTAGATCGTGTCCGCAGTCGGCGGGAACGGCACCGGATTCTCGACGGCCAGGATGCCGAAGTTGCGGTTGCCGGAGATCGTGTTGCCGAGGAAGAGATCGCCGTAGGTGCCGAACGCGAACAGGCCGACGCCCCAGCCCTCCGTGATCGTGAAGGGGTTCGCGGGGACGGTCAGGTTGTTGTTGTTCACGATCGTGTTGCGCCGGAAGATCGTGCAGCGGTGCAGCTGCGTCGTCGTCAGGAGCGGTGTCGGACTCGTGTTCTGCGCGGAGTCGCAGGTTCCGAGCTGCGGCGGCGGCACGTCGTTCGGCAGCGAGTTCGGGCCGACGCCGATCGCGTTGTTGCGGAAGACCGAGTCCTGGACGATCAGATGGCCGCCGGCATTCGTGCCCGAGAAGCCGAGCTGGTTCCGCTCGACCAGCGCATGCGAGACCGTCGCGTTGCAGTCGGGACAGGCGCCGACGTAGAGACCGGAGTCGCCGAAGCCCGACGCGTAGACGTGGTTCCACTCGCCGCTGTTCGCGTTCGAGACGAAGATCCCGTAGCTGCCGTGCAGACCGGTGTCGTACGCCGTCAGGTAGTTGCCGTACCAGCCGTGCATCCCGATCTTGCCCGACTCGTCGCCGCCGTTCCACCAGATCTCGTTGCCGCTCGTGTCACTCGACTTGTCGAAGTTCCGCACCGTCAGGTTCTCGATCCAGACACCGTCCGCCTTGACGACCTCGATGCCGTTGACGCCGCTTCGGTGCCTCCCGTCGACGACGACGCGGTTGCGGTCGAGCCCTCGCAGGTGGAGCTGCGGTGTCGTGATCGTGACCGACTCGGGATAGGTTCCCGGCGCGATCAGGATCCAGTCGCACGGCCGGGCGGCGTCGACGGCGGACTGGATCGTCGTGTAATGCCTGTAGTGGGCGGCTGCCTTGGTCACCACCAGCGAACGGCACGCAGCCGCGTCGCCTGCATCGCCCGTCGGGGCGAGCGCGGCAACGGCTGCGACGAGCGCGGCGGCCGCAACCGAACACGTCAGCGCCTTCTTCACGCCCGTACTGTACGACAGTGCGACTGCGCAAGCGCCGCCTCTTCCCTCAAGCTTCGGACGCCGCCATGAGCTCGAGGAACTGATGCTGCGGTCCGTATCCGTGTTGTCGTACGCCACGCTCGTCGTGCTCGTGGGCACCGGGTCTACAGTCGCGTCCGAGGTCACCGTGGTGACGCGCGTCCTGCCGTTGGTCGATCGATCGCGCTCGATCCGGCTCCCTGACGGCCACGTCGTCGCGCGGCCGGTCAGGACCTATCTCCAGTACCCGGCGTCCGGAAGCGGCCCGTGGCCGCTCATCGTGTTCGGACACGGCTACTCCGCCACCCCGGGGATCTACGCGCGCCTGTTGCGCGCGTGGACGCTTGCCGGCTATGTCGTCGCGGCTCCGCTCTTCCCGCTCGGGAACGCGCATGCTCCGGGTGGGCCTGACGAGTCCGACATCGTCAACCAACCACGCGATATGAGCTTCGTGATCTCGCAGCTCCTTGCCGCGACCAAGCCGGTAGGCGGCGCACTGCACGGGATCGTCGATCCTTCGCGGGTCGGCGTTGCCGGCCAATCCGACGGCGGCGAAACCGCATTCGCCGCGGCGTACGATCACGGCTTCCGGGATTCTCGGATCGACGCCGCGGTCATCCTGTCAGGCGCGCAGATCTCCGGAGTTCCGTTCACGTTCCCGCACCCGTCACCGCCGTTGCTCGCAGTGCAAGGGACCGCCGACCCGATCAATCGGCCCCGGTACACGTACCAGTTCTACCGTGCCGCGCCGCGCCCCAAGTTCCTGCTCCGCTTGCCGGGCGCGGGGCACCTAGCGCCGTATACGGCAGCGGAGCCTCAACTCGGAATCGTCGAACGAGTGACGACGGCGTTCCTCGACCACTACCTGAAAGGAGGCTCGCTCGATGCGATCGCTCAGGCAGCGAACGTTCCGGGCGTTGCAGTGCTCACCGCGGCGCCGTGATCGCGGATCGACTGGATGTCGCCCAACCAGGCATCGAGCAGTTCCAGTTCCTTCTCGTCGATCCATTCGCGGGCGACCAGGAGCCGATATGCGACGCGCATGTTGTCCCCGATGTGCTCGATTCCCGACGCGAGATCGAGGTCTGCCAACGCAGCACAGATGGCGCGGTTCTCGAGATAGCCGGGCACCTCGGCCCTGAAGTCCTGCATCAGGTCGTGCGCGTTTCGCGTCTGGCGCACGCTCGCTTCGTGAACCAGAACACCCCAGCCGTTCGCCCACGCGATCCTTTGCGCGACGAAGCTGTGCCAGATGTCGGTCATGCGAAACGTGCAATACGCCGGTAGGTACATCAGCGGGAACGCGTCAGGCCACCAGGTCGTGTTCTGGCTGTTGAACGGACACCACGCTCCGTCGGCCAGCGCGACACTCGGTGCGCGCTCGAAGCGAACCGGTAGCGCGAGCAGCATGCGGTACACCGCGTCGACGTCGGGGTCGTCATCGACGAGGCCTTGTTGGATCGGGCAGACGACCTGCTCGAGCGGAAGCGACTCGTACGCTAGAACGGGTGTGTTGACCTCGTCGAGTGGAAGTCCTCTCGGCCAGATATGCGCGTCGGAGAAGTAACGGTAGACGTTCACCCATCCGCAACCGGCGACTCGTTTCAGAGCCTGGGAGCGGTCACGTGTCTGCCAGAAGCCATCGTACGCGACAGTGTCGTCGTCGGTTTCGAGGATCAGGGGCGCACCGCGCTGCATTGCGAGGAGGTAGCCGATGTTCTTGCGCGCGTAGTGGCGCACCGGACAGATCTCGGCGTAGTCGAACTGAAGCTGGCGCTGCTCCTCAAGGCTGAAGTAGTCGCAGCCATCCAGGACGAAATCTGCGGGGCTCGCTTCATCCCCGATCAGGATGAAATCGAAGCCTTGGTTCCTCGATCCGGCCGCGAGCGCGCGAAGCACCGGGGTCGGCTCGGCAATCGAGGTGATCACCAAGCACGGATTGGGCTGCACCTAGAGGTCCCCGACGAGACGCCGGCGAAAGAGCTTGAAGAGAGTGACCAACGACTCGGTGATCGCACGACGCCCGACTCCGTGACTCCCGGCGTTGTAGTGGATCGGAATCTCTTCGACGCGGAGGTTCCGGCAGTGGACCTTCATCTCCGTCTGGAAGAACGGGCCCTTCGACCGGATCCCGTTCGCCAGCACTGTCTCGAGCGCGTCTTGGGTGAACAGCTGGAAGCCGCTCGTCATGTCGGTGAGCTTCGTGCCGAGCAGGAGATTCGTCAGGGCCGTGCCGCCACGACTGATGATGCGTCTCCGCAGCGTCCCGAGGTTCTCTCCGCCCTCGCGGAAGCGGCTGCCGAAGACACAGTCGTTACCGCTCGCCATCGCTTCCAGGAAGACGCCGATGTCAGTTGGCTCGTGGCTGAATCCCCCGTCGATCTCGAGAATCCAGTCGCATCCGGCAGCGATCGCTTCCCGGTAGCCGCGGACGTAGGCGTCGGCGACTCCCTGCGTCTCCGGCGCCCAGATGACGCGGAGTTGCGGTTGGACTGCGCGGTGCGACGCGAGCAGCTTCCGCGTGTCGTCGCGCGAGACGGTGTCGAGGATGACGAAGAGCGTGACGGACTCGAGCTCATACGCTTCGCACTCGGCCAGCACCGCATCGACGAACCGGATTGCAGTGGCCGCCTCGTTGGCCATCGGGCAGACGATTCCGAGGGCGATGCCGGCGTACGGCGATCTCGGCGCCGTACCACGAGATCTTGACTGAATCGACGTTTCCATCGGCTCAGTCGTAGCAGGACGTTCATGAGTAGAACATTGACGCCGCGTTACAGTTCTCCAATCGCCGCCTCCGTCAGATGTCGCTCCATACAGGCCTTTTTGGCCTCTGCAGGCGTCTCGGCCGCGCTTCTCTGTGCGTTTGGTGTGAATCCCGCGCGCGCAGGCCCCCCGGTCATCAGGCTCGGGGTCGGCGCCCGAGAGGTGTGGGTGTTCCGGCCTTCAGCTCCCGCCAAGAGCATCGTCGTCTTCGGTCACGGCTGGAGCACGCCGTTGCCGGCCGGGTTCGGCCCCTGGGTCGAGCATCTCCGCGCCGGAGGATCGATCGTCATCTATCCGCGTTACCGCGTCGGCGGCGGCGGCGGCGGCGGCGACTCGACGATCGCAGCGTTGGCAGCATTCGAGGCCGGTATCGAAAGCGCCTTCAAGCGCATCGGCAAGATCGGTGTTCCCGTGATCGCGATCGGTAAGTCGTTCGGAGGAAGCGCCGTCTTCTATTACGCAGCCGCCGCGCGAAGCAGGGGTCTGCCTGTCCCGGCCGCGATCCTGAGCATCTTTCCTGCTGGGCCGATCGGAGCATTCCCTGCCGAACGACCATCGGCGCGGACGTACGTGGAGTTCTTTGTCGGTGACGCCGACACGATCGCCGGCAGCGGCGGCGCCGACACATTCTGGCGATGGCTCGGCGGACATCGCAGCGACCTCAAGCGCTACGTCGTCATCCACTCTCGATCCGGTTTCGTCGCGAACCACGACTCCGCCCAGAGGACAGATGCGATCGCACGTGACGTGTTCTGGAAACCGCTCGACGTCCTGATCCGTCGCGCGAGCGCGCGACGGTAGAAAGGTCAGCCGAACGGCAACTGCTTCAGCGCGGCTCGGCCGCTGCGCCTGTACACCGCAA
>JANMWV010000294.1:0-3804 GCA_031394165.1 Actinomycetes bacterium | reverse complement strand
GCGCGAGCTGATCATCGGCGACCGCTCGACGGGGAAGACGGCGATCCTGATCGACACGATCCTCAACCAGAAGGACACCGACGTCCACTGCATCTACGTGGCGATCGGCCAGAAGCAGTCGACGGTGGCGCAGGTGTACGAGCGGCTCCGCGATGCGGGCGCGATGGAGTACACGACGATCGTCGCCGCCGCTGCGCACGAGGCCGCGCCGATCAAGTGGATGGCGCCGTTCGCCGGCACCGCCATGGGCGAGTACTTCCTCTTCCAGGGCAAGCACGCGCTCGTCATGTTCGACGACCTCTCGAAGCACGCGGACGCATATCGCCAGCTCTCGCTGCTGCTGCGCCGCCCGCCGGGCCGCGAGGCGTTTCCCGGCGACGTCTTCTACCTCCACTCGCGGCTGCTCGAGCGCGCGTGCAAGCTGAGCGACGAGCTCGGCGGCGGCTCGCTGACCGCGCTGCCGGTGATCGAGACGCAGGCCGGCGACGTGTCGGCGTACATCCCGACGAACGTCATCTCGATCACGGACGGGCAGATCTTCCTCCAGTCCGACCTCTTCTACTCGGGCGTCCGCCCGGCCGTGAACGTCGGCATCTCGGTGTCGCGCGTCGGCGGCTCGGCGCAGACGAAGGCGATGAAGAAGGTCGCCGGGCGCCTACGCCTCGACCTCGCGCAGTACCGCGAGCTGGAGGCGTTCGCACAGTTCGGCTCCGACCTCGACCGTGCGACCCAGCAGGCGCTGACGCGCGGCGAGAAGATGGTTGCGACGCTCAACCAGCCGCAGTACTCACCGTGGCCCACCGAGGAGCAGGTGACGGCCATCTACGCCGGCATCCACGGCTACCTCGACGAGATCCCGACCGAGCAGGTGCAGCGCTTCCAGGACGAGCTGCGCGAGTTCCTGCGCGCGGACGCCGAGATCTACAAGCAGATCCGCGAGAGCGGCGACCTGTCGGACGAGCTCGTCGAGAAGCTGAACGCGGCGATCGACAGGTTCAAGAACCAGTTCAACGTCCAGGAAGAGACGGCCGCACTCTAAGTGGCGTCGCTGCAGGACATCCGCCGGCGGATCACCTCCGTCAAGAACACGCGCAAGATCACGAAGGCGCTGGAGCTCGTCGCGGGCGCTCGCCTGCGCCGCGCGCAGACCCGCATCGAGGAGATGCGGCCGTACGCCGACCGGATGCAGGAGCTGATGGTCGGGACGGCACGCGCGGCGGCGTCGTTCCGCAACCTGGCGCTCATGCAGCGTCGTGACGTGCAGCGCGTGGCGATCGTGGTCGTCACCGGCGACCGCGGCCTCGCAGGCCCGTTCAACGGCCAGGTGCTGCGGCGGGCGTTCGAGCTCGAGCGGACCGAGCGGGCGGAGGGCCACGACATCGCCTGGCTCGTGACGGGCCGCAAGGGAGCCTCGACGCTGCGCTTCCGCCGCTACGAGCTGACCGAGGCGTGGGCCGGCTTCGCCGACAAGCCGACGTACGCCGACGCGCAGCTCGTTGCGCACAAGCTGACCGAGCTGTACACGAGCGCAGAGGTCGACCGCGTCGTGCTCGTCTACAACCGCTTCGTCTCCGCGCTCGTGCAGCGCGTGACGACGGTCGACCTGCTGCCGATCCCCGAGAGCGTGCTCGCCGAGACAGAGGTCGCCGACGACGAGAAGGGTCCCGTGCGCGGCGACTTCATCTACGAGCCCGAGCCGGAGGAGATCCTCGAGCGCCTGCTCCCGGTGTACCTGGAGACGGAGATCTACCGTGCCTTCCTCGAATCGGCCGCATCGTTCCTCGCCGCGCAGATGACTGCGATGCGCAACGCGTCGAAGAACGCGGGAGAGTTGATCGACCGCTACACGCTGCAGATGAACCGCGCACGCCAGGCGCAGATCACGCAGGAGATCCTCGAGATCGTCGCCGGCGCAGATGCGCTCGCCGGCTAGGCGCGCGGCCGCCTGTAGCGTCTGAGCGTGGTCGTCGTCCACGTACTCGCCGCGCTCGCCGGAGCGCTCGTCATCCTCGCCGCGCTTCTCGAAGCGGTTCGGTCGTTCGTCATTCCCCGCGGCCTGAACGTGCCGTTCACCCGGCTGGTGTTCGTGGCGGTGTTCCGGTCGCTGCGCGCACTCGCCTATGCGCGTGGTGCGAGGGACCGCGAGGCCCGCGACGCCTACATGGCCTACGCTGCGCCGCTCGGGGTGCTCGCACTCCCTGCAGTCTGGCTCGTGGCGAGCCTGCTCGGCTACGCCGCCATCTTCTGGGGCATCGACGGCGGCGGTTTCGACAATGCGATCATCGTCAGCGGCTCGTCGCTCTTCACGCTCGGCTTCGCGCGCCCGCTCGGAGTGGGCGGCGCGATCACGTCGTTCAGCGAGGCGGCGGTCGGCCTCGCGCTGCTCGCGATCGTCATCTCGTACCTGCCGACCCTGAATTCGGCGTTCGCCCGGCGCGAGTTGGTCGTGGCAACGCTCGATGCGCGCGCGGGCACGCCGCCCGACGCCGTGACGCTGATCGAGCGGCACCACGTCTTCGCGGGGATCGAGCACCTCGATCTGCTGTGGCCCGAGTGGGAGAAGTGGATCGTCGAGGTGGGTGAGAGCCACTTCACACACCCGATGCTCGCGTTCTTCCGCTCGTCGGACCCGGGCTATTCGTGGGTCACGGCGATCGCGGCGCTGCTCGATGCCGCGAACTTCCGGCTCTCGGTGGTGCAGGCGTCGGGTGCGGGCAACGCGAGCGCGTGGATGTTCTATCGCGCGGCGTCCGGTGTCGTGACGCGGCTGGGCGCGTACTTCCGGAGACTTCAGGAGGCCGTGCCGGCGACGGCGCTCTCGCGCTCCGAGTTCGACCGCGTGCTGGCCCGGTTCGAGGAGATCGGTGTGCCGCTCGTGGCGGATCGCGACGACGCGTGGGACCGATTCGTGCGCCGTCGCGCCGTGTACGAGCCGCTCGTCGAGGAGCTGAGCGCGCTCGTGGATGCACCCGGCTCGGAATGGCGGATCTCGAATGTGCCGCGTTGAGCGGTTCCGTCTCCTACGCGCTGTAGGCAGGCGGTTCCCCGCAGGGCCTCCGCGGCCCTTCCGTTAGACTCGTCCCGCTTTGGCAGGCGCCTTTTTCGCGCGCCGCCCCGTCGCCCGACACCCTTCCAGGAGACTCATGCCCGACCACACCACGAACGGCAACACCGGCAGGATCGTCGAGATCAAGGGCGTCGTGCTCGACGCCGTCTTCCCGAACGGCCTCCCGCAGATCAACCACGCGCTCAAGATCCAGGCGCCTTCCCCCGACGGGAAGGGCACGGTCGAGCTGATCGCAGAGGTGCAGCAGCACCTCGGTGACGATCGCGTGCGCGCGGTGGCGATGGACACGACCGACGGCCTCTCGCGGGGCACCGAGGTCGTGGACACCGGCGGGCCGATCTCGGTGCCGGTCGGCGACCAGACGCTCGGGCGCATCTGGAACGTCATCGGTGACCCCGTCGACGGCAAGGAGAAGGCGACCGGCGAGCGCTGGCCGATCCACCGGGACCCGCCGGCGTTCGACCAGCTGTCGCCGAAGACCGAGATCTTCGAGACGGGCATCAAGGTCATCGACCTGATCGCCCCGTACGTGCGCGGCGGCAAGGTCGGCCTCTTCGGCGGCGCCGGCGTCGGCAAGACGGTGCTCATCCAGGAGTTGATTCACAACGTCGCGCGTGAGCACGGCGGCGTCTCGGTCTTCGCCGGAGTCGGCGAGCGGACCCGCGAGGGCAACGATCTGATCATCGAGATGACCGAGTCGAAGGTGATCGACAAGGTGGCGCTCGTCTACGGGCAGA
>JANMWV010000262.1:0-2245 GCA_031394165.1 Actinomycetes bacterium | reverse complement strand
CTCAGCTGGCGCTACGTTCGACTTGGACTCCTGAAGCTGTCCACGAGTTGAACGATCCACCGGTCGAGTGCGCTCGAGAACTGATCGCCGACAGCTTCGGGATCCGGCTCTGGGAGCCCCTCGCTCGCGATCCGGGCCAGTAACCCCTCGACAAGTCGCCGTGCCTCGATCGAGCGCACGGATGGGGACATCCCGTCCTGCCGATCGAAACGAAGCACGGCGAGCGCGACGCCGAAGCGGGCCACCCAGTCGGGCTGGACGATGGGTGGTCGGAGTCCCGGGAGGATCTCGCCGGGCTTGGTCAGGACGAGGCGCCGCTCATTGCCCACGGTCCGCGCCCCCAGCAGCCCCGCCAATACGAGCGCGTCCACCGCGAACGCCGTCGTTGGCTTCGTGAAGCGCGTCCTGCGGGCAAGGTCGGCGATGCTCAGGCCGTTCTGCGGAGCGACCAGCAGCGCTGCCAGCACGTCGGCGCGGGCATTGACCCCGAATGCGGCGCGCAGGCGAATGCGCAGCCGCGACCGTGACCGGGCCGCATCCATTCGGGCCTTGCCGCGTGTTGCGTAGTCTGGTCGCGGCTGAGTGGCCATCGGCCAGGCTGGACCCCCAGACGCCGCCACCGTGGCGACGTACTCCCCGATCGCTTCGGGCGGCGTCCCGAGCTCGCGCACCACCTGCTTGAGTCGCGCCCCGTTGACGTAGCGTCCGTAGGCCACGCACCAGTCGGTGCTGACGTCCCGCAGGCGCGCGTCGGCGTCACCGAGCTCTGCGGTCAGCGCGATGAGCGCTTCGGGATCGACCACGGCATCGTCGGACTCGCCCACGGCGTCGACACCGAGCGCGATCCACTGGATCCAGGCCCCGTCGAGCAGGGCACGCTGGAGCGCGCTACCCGAGCGAGGCATCGGCGTCCTCCACCCCAAGTTGGCGCGGCGTACCGACGAGCAGCGAGGCGGCGAGGAGTTCGTCGCGACCTGGGCGGAGTTCGCGCAGA
Organism: Actinomycetes bacterium; assembly: GCA_031394165.1. GTDB lineage: Bacteria > Actinomycetota > Thermoleophilia > Gaiellales > Gaiellaceae > Palsa-739. The sequence goes on along the minus strand of JANMWV010000262.1, from coordinate 1,251 downwards.
TCCTGGAGGTGCCGGCTCCGAAGTCCCTGGTCGACGGCTGCGTAGAGCTTGAAGCAGACCATGTCGAAGCGCCCTGCAAGCCAGGCGACGAGACCGCCGTAGTCGTGTCGATCGAGGCGCCCGAAAAAGCCGACAGGGAGGCCCAGGTCGAGCAGCGACGCGGGACCGAGGTTGACCCAGTCGCTCGCAAGCCCGTAGGTGCGCCCAACGTCGACGATCGCGATGCGAAGCGGTTCGGGCATCGGTCGCATCGGCTTGATGCCGTCGGCCGTCCACTCGTCGAGCAGGTCGATGTCCTTGGTCGTCGGTCGTGTGACGAGTCCGCGCAGGATGAGGTTGCCGCCCCCGATGAGGACGACCTCGTAGTGAAGCCCACGGGCCTCGAGGAGCTCCCCGAGCGCCCGCAGCGCTGTCTCCAATTGGGTGCGTCCGATCGACGTCACTACCCGACTCTAGAAGGGTCTGGAGTAACAGTCAATCTAGCGTATCGACAGAGTATATCTTACCGTCAGACGAGCAGGCCGAGGGCGGGCCGCAGCGCCGCCGGGGCGGCCGAGACGTACGCCTTTCACGGCCGGAGCTCCAGCGCGTCCACATGGTCGGGCCGGACGGCTCGAAAGTGACGCTGGTCGAGTGTCGCAACCTTCGGCTCGGCAAGCCGTTCGGCGAGGGCGACGACGCTGGCATCAACGACGCCGAGCGTGAGATCTCCGTAGCGTGCCTGCAACTCGCGGCACCGGGCCAGATCAGCGTTCGTCGGCGGCTCGACGCGGTAGACCCCGGCCAGCAGATCGTCGAGAAAGATCAGCCAGGCCTCGGACGGGAGCCGGCGGCCGCACCAGTAATCGAGCTCAGCGAGGACGAGCGTCGGCACCACGAGATCCTCGTCGCTGCTCGTGAGCAGCCGTGCGCAGCGCTCGTGATCGGGATCGGCCGCGTCGAGCGCGGCGAGCAGGGGGCCTGTGTCGCAGATGAGCGCCACCGTCAGCGTGGCTCCTCGGCGACCGGCTCCGCGGTGACGTCGGCCGCGCTCCGACCATCGCTCGAGCGGGCCACGCCGACCCGCGGACGACGCCGTGTTCGTAGTGCTTGTGCCTTCTCCTCGACCGCCTCGCGCAGGAGAGTTGCGAGCGGGACCTGACGGCGCTGCGCTTCTGCCTCGAGCGTCCGGATGGTGGTTTGCGGGGCACTCACGGTAGTTCGGCGAAGCTGAGTCATGATGCTTGATGCTACCATCGTGATGCGGCCTGG
>JANMWV010000228.1:0-2570 GCA_031394165.1 Actinomycetes bacterium | reverse complement strand
GGTGACGACCGTGGCGATTGTCGACGTCGGCGTCAAGAGCGGCATCTCGCACCGCTACCTGCGCCCGCGGATCGCGATCGTCGACCCGCTCCTCGCCGTCAGCTGCCCTGCCGGGGTCACCGCGTCGGTCGGTCTCGATGCGCTCCTCCATGCGCTCGAGGGCTACACGACACTGCCGTACGACCGCCGTCCGAAGCTCCCGCCCGCGGAGCGCCCGCCCTACCAGGGCGCGCACCCTATGGCCGACCTCCTGTGCGCCAAGGCGATCGAGCTCGTCGGCGCGAACCTGCGCCGCGCGGTCGCCGACGGCTCGGACGTCGAGGGGCGAAGCAACATGGCGCTCGCTGCAACGATCGCCGGCGTCGGCTTCGGCAGCGCCGGCGTGCACATCCCGCACGCCCTCTCGTATCCCATCGCGTCGCTGAGGCACGCGTGGTCGCCGCCCGGCTACGGGGGCGCCGCCTTCGTTCCCCACGGCCTCGCAGTCGCCGTGACAGCGCCGGCGTCGTTTCGCTTCATCGCCGACGCGGCCCCCGACCGCTGCCGCGAGGCGGCCCGGCTGATCGACGGTGGCGACGACCTAGCGGAGTCGTTCCTGAAGCTGATGCGCGACGTCGGCGCACCGTCGACGATCTCCGAAGTCGGCTACAAGGAGGAGGACATACCGGCGATCGTCGAGGGCGCTCTGAAGCAGCAGCGCCTGCTCGTAAACGCGCCGAAGCCCGTCGACGCCGCCGCGCTCGAGGCGATCCTCCGCGACAGCCTCTGAGCCGCCTCCCCCGACGGCCGCGGACGACCACCCCTCCACCATTCAAGGCTAGTAGCCGGGGCCGGGACAATTGCACCCCGGAGGGATTGCTCGAACCTCTCTACGGTTTGCGCCCGTGCGATCGACGAAGCGTCATCCTTCCAGCACGGGCCGCCGTGCCTGCACCTCGGGCGTTGCCTGGAAGAGACCCTGCGCCGCTCTGAGCACGCGGGCCTCGCTCCAAGGCGGGCCGGAGAACTGCACGCCGACGGGGATGCCGAGCGCGTCGAACCCCGCTCGCACCGTACAGGCGGGCAGTCCAACCAGATCCTGCGGCGTCGTGTAGGTCATCACCAGCTCACGAAGCTCGATCTTGCGTCCGTGAAGGACCGTGCTCTCCTCGCCGATCGGGAGAGGAGAACCGGCGCTCGTGGGTGTCAGGAGCACGTCGCACGCACCGAAGAGGCGGGTGAAGCCGGCGCGCACACGTTGGCGGTCGGCCGACGCGTGGAGATACCGCTCGAGCGTCTCCTTCGCCGCCGCCTCGAGCCGCCCGAGCACGTCGGCACCGTATTCGTCCCGCCTCGCGGGATAGAGACCGGCGCTCCGGTGGCTGTCGAGTGCCTCCGAACGCTGGATGATGCCGAAGGCCGGGTAGACGAGCTCCGCCTCCCGTAGGTCGACCTCGACGAGACGCGCACCCGCGTTCTCGACGGTTCGCACCGCCGAGTCGAAGACGGCCTGCACGTCTCGTGCAAGAGGCACGAGGTGGAGGTCGGGACAGACGCCGACGACCATCCCCGCCAAGCCGCGGTGGAGCTCGCCCTCCACGTCGCCGAGAGGCACGTCCTCCGTCGCAGGGTCGGACGGGTCGAACCCGGCGATCACCTCGAGCAGCAGCGCGGCGTCCGCCGGGGTGCGAGCCATCGGGCCCGGATGGTCGAGCGTGCGGGCAAGCGGCCACGCACCGGCGAGGCTGACCCGCCCATACGTGGTCTTCAACCCGACCATGCCGCAGAACGCAGACGGGACACGAATCGATCCGCCAGTGTCGCTACCGAGCGCGAGCGGTACCTCGTCCGCTGCGAGCGCGACGGCCGATCCTCCGCTTGACCCGCCCGACATCCGTTCCAGCGCCCACGGATTGTGTGTCGAGCCCAGCAGCCGGTTCACCGAGGTGATACCCCAGGCGAACTCGTGCGTCTGCGTCTTCCCGATCACGATCGCGCCCGCCCGGCGCGCCCGCCGCACGGCCTCAGCGTCCCGCTCGGGGACGTTCTGCGCGAACATCGGCGAGCCGTACGTCGTGGTGACCCCCTCGGTGTCGAACAGGTCCTTGACGCCGAGCGGGAGTCCGGCTAGCGGCCCCTTCCGCTCGCCACGCAAGGTTGCGCGCGCCTCCTCCCGGGCGCGCTCCAAGCAGAGCGTCGTGAACGCTCCGACGGTCGCGTCCACTGCTTCGATCCGTTCCGCGAACGCGTCGACCACCTCCACGGGCGAGAACTCCCTCGCCGCGTATCCGGCGAGGAGCTCGCGCGCAGTAAGCCGGCAGATCTCGGGCACGTCTTGATTATCTCCGGCCGCTGCGCTAGAAGCGGGCGATGTGGAACGAACGCCATCGCTGCGCGGTGACGATCTCCGTCGACTTCGACGCCGAGTCGCTCTGGAGCGGCACCTTCAAGCTGCTCTCCCCCAGCCCGCTCTCTCGAGGTGACTACGACATCCGCGCGGGCCTGCCGCGCATTCTCGAGCTCCTCGATCGGCAGGAGCTGCCGGCCACGTTCATGGTCCCGGGGCAGGTCGCCGAAGAGCACCCCGCCGC
>JANMWV010000208.1:0-2435 GCA_031394165.1 Actinomycetes bacterium | reverse complement strand
CCGCGAGGCCGGGTCGACCGCGGCGCAGGAGCTGGCGTTCACGCTGAAGGACGGCCTGACGTACGTCGAGCAGGCGATCGAGCGTGGGTTGGACGTCGATGACTTCGCGCCGCGGCTGAGTTTCTTCTTCAACGCGCAGATCGACTTCTTCGAGGAGATCGCCAAGTACCGCGCCGCGCGCCGCATCTGGGCGCGCGAGCTGCGCGACACCTACGGCGCCAAGAACGAGCGCTCGCTGCTGATGCGCTTCCACACCCAGACGGCGGGCGTCAGCCTCACCGCGCAGCAGCCGCTGAACAACATCACGCGGACCGCGATCGAGGCGCTCGCCGGCGTGCTCGGCGGCACCCAGTCGCTGCACACCAACTCGTTCGACGAGGCGCTGGCGCTCCCGACCGAGAACGCAGTTCGCCTCGCGTTGCGGACGCAACAGGTGATCGCGCACGAGGTCGGCGCTGTCAACACGATCGATCCGCTGGGCGGCTCGTACTACGTCGAGCATCTGACCAGCGAGCTCGAGCGCCAGGCGTACGAGTACTTCGACCGAATCGAGGAGCTCGGCGGCGTCGTGCCGGCGATTGAGGAGAACTTCTTCCAACGGGAGATCGCCGAGGCGTCGTACCGCTACCAGTCGGAGGTTGAGGCGAAGCAGCGGATCATCGTCGGCGTCAACCGCTACCAGCTCGAGGATGAGCAGCCGCTCGAGATCCTTCGCATCGACCCGGCGCTGGAGCAAAAGCAGATCGACAGCGTTCAGGGAGTGCGCGGGCGCCGCGACTCCGCGGCCGTCGAGCAGGCGCTTGCCACCCTCAAGCGCGCTGCCGAGGGCGACGCGAACCTGATGGAGCCGATCATGGACGCGTCCCGCCTCTACGTGACCATGGGCGAGATGTGCGACGCGCTGCGAGACGTCTGGGGCGTCTGGCGCGAGACGCCAGTCTTCTAGACTGCCCGCGGCATGGCCGGAAAAATCAGAGTCGTCGTTGCGAAGCCCGGACTCGACGGGCACGACCGCGGCGCCAAGATCATCGCGCGCGCGCTGCGCGACGCCGGCATGGAGGTCATCTACACCGGCCTGCACCAGACGCCGGAGCAGATCGTGGAGACCGCGATTCAGGAGGACGCCGACGCGGTCGGCATCTCGATCCTCTCGGGCGCGCACATGACGCTCGTCCCGCGCATCCTCGACCTCTTGCGTGAGAACGGCGCCGAGGACGTGCTCGTCGTAGTCGGCGGCACGATCCCGACCGACGACGCAGACGAGCTGAAGCGACAAGGCGTCGCTGCCGTGTTCGGGCCGGGAGCGACGACGACCGAGATCGTCGACTTTCTCAAGGGTGCTGTGCCTGCGTGATCTTTTCCACGCAGGCACGGCGGGAAACTAAGGTTCCCGCTTGAGCGTTGAGGTTGCGCGCGACGGCGCGGTTGCTGTGGTCACGATCGACCGGCAGGACGCGCTCAATGCGTTGAACGTCGAGACGCTGACGGAGCTGCGAGACCGGCTGCGCGATCTGTCGACCGACAACGACGTTCGTGCAGTCGTGCTGACCGGCGCAGGCGAGAAAGCGTTCGTCGCGGGCGCCGATATCAAGTACATGAGCGGCCTCGGATCGGACGAGGCGAAAGGCTGGGGCGGGCTCGGCCACGAGGCCGGACGTTTGCTCGAAACGATGGCGAAGCCGACAATCGCCGCGATCAACGGCTTCGCGCTCGGCGGCGGCTGCGAGCTCGCGCTCGCGTGCGACATCCGGTATGCCTCGAGTCGCGCGAAGCTTGGTCAGCCGGAGATCAACCTCGGCATCGTCCCGGGCTGGGGTGGCACGCAGCGGCTCGCACGTGTCTGCGGAGTGGGCGTCGCGAAAGACTTGATCTTCACCGGGCGCCTGGTCGATGCCGAAGAGGCTTTGCGGATCGGCCTCGTCAGTGCGATCTCCGACCCGGTGCTCGACAAAGCGGTCGAGACGGCCCACGAGCTGGCGGCAAAGAGCTCGTTCGCGCTCGCTCTGGCGAAGCGGTTGATCAACATGTCGCCGGGAGCGCTCGACACCGAGGCTGACGAGTTCGGCGAGCTGTTCTCGAGTGCCGACGCGATCGAAGGCTTGACAGCGTTCGCCGAGAAGCGCACGCCGAAGTTCGTCGGCCGCTAGGAGGGTTCTAGCCGAGCTGCACCAACGCCGCGCTGAGCGCGCCGTCGGCCCCGAGCATCGCCTTGATCGTCGCAAGCGCGGGCTGCGTCCAGACAACGACGGGCTCACCTTCATACGCCGACAGGAGCCGCGTCCCGGGTGTCGCGGGCGGCTTCTGCTGAACGGTTGCGCCCGTGGGAACCGTGAGCGTTATTTGTTGCGTCAGGCCTTTCAACGTCACGTTCATGGGGAACGCCTGCAGCAGCGACACCTGCAGCGTCAACGCGGTGTCGGTCACCGACACGACGG
>JANMWV010000166.1:0-2413 GCA_031394165.1 Actinomycetes bacterium | reverse complement strand
CGGCACCGCGTCGCGGACGAGGTTGTGATGCGCGAAGCGCACCAGCCCGCGCGGATGCTCACCGATGCGCGTCGAGCCGTCCGGCGCATGGTCGAAGTGCAGCGCTCGCTGCCACCATGGCAGCAGCCGCACCGATCGCTCCCGGTAACGGCCTTGCTCGGCGAGGTCGAGCGCCGTGCGCGAGATGTCGGTACCGAGGATCCGCACCGGCGGCTCGGGCGTGCCGAACGTCTCCAGTGCGAGCAGCGCAAGTGTGTACGGCTCCTCACCGGTGGCGCAGCCCGCCGTCCACACCTCGACCGCGTCGGAGCCTCGTGCAAGCGCGCGCTCGGCGAGCGCACGCCAGTCGATCGTGCGCAGCTGCTGCTCGTCGCGGCAGAAGAACGTCTCCTTCACGGTGACCTCGTCGATCAGGCGGGCGAGCGAGTCGCCGTCACCTGCAACGCGTTGCAAGAACGCAGCAGCGTCGAGATTCGGCGTGGCGGTCGCGAGCGCCCGGCCGATCGTCGCCGACCGTCCCGCGCTCGGTATGCGGACGCCGCTCTGGCGGTGGACGAGCTCGGCGATCTGGTCGAGTGCCGCGCTCATCGCGCCGCCGCGGTCGCGAGCCGGAGGAGCCGCAGAGCGATCGCGTCGAGGCCGAGCACGAGCTCGGCGCCGCTCTCGATCGCGGCCTTCGGCATGCCGAAGATCGTGGAGCTCTGCTCGTCCTGTGCGATCGTCAAGCCGCCCGCCTCGCGCAATGCTGTGACGCCACGGGCGCCGTCGCGGCCCATGCCGGTCAGCACGATGCCGACGGCGTCCGCGCCCAGGCGCCGGGCGATGCTCGTGAGCAGGATGTCGCCCGAAGGCCGGTGCGGGCCGGGGGCGCCGTTACGGTCGAGGACGAAGCGGTGGCCCGGGCCGAGCTCGAGATGCTCGCCCTCCGGGGCGAAGTAGACGCCGGACGTCGGCGACTTGCCGTCCTCCGCCAGCCGCACCGGCAGCGCGACCGTCTCGTCGAGCAGGCGGGCGAGCCCGACCGTGAAGCCGGCCGCGATGTGCTGGACGACGACCAGCGGAATCGGGAACGACGCGGGGAGGCCGCGCAACAACGCCGACAACGCCTGCGGGCCGCCGGTCGACGCGCAGATGCCGATCATGCGCGTCCGCCGCCGCGGCTCGGGGACGGACTCGGCGCTGCGGTTGTCGAGCCGGGCACGCGGATGCCGGATCACGCGCGCGCCGCCGAGGACCTTCGCGCGCCGGCGCAGCGCATTCGCATCCGGCCCGGCTGGATTCAGCAGGTCGAGATCCGACTTCTTCAACGTGTCGAGCGCGCCGGCGGCGACTGCTACGGCCGGTTCCCGCGCCTCGCCGTCGAGGTGCGAGGCGAGGACGAGGATCGGCACCGGCTGTGAGCTCATGATCTGCTCGATCGCGCGCAGGCCTGACATCCCCGGAAGCTCGAGGTCCATCGTCACGAGATCCGGCTTCAGCGCGGGCAGCGCGGCGAGCGCCTGCTCGGCACTCGCGAAGACGCCGACCACCGAGCACGTGCCGCCGTGCTCGAGCGCGCGGCGCAGGGCAAGCGCATACGTGTAGGAGTCCTCGCAGACGACGATGCGTGTCATGCGAGCCGTCACCGGCCGATCAGCCGTCCGACGGTCGCGAGCAGCGCCTCCTGGTCGTACGCACTCTTGACGACGTAGGCGTCGGCGCCCGCGTCGATTCCGCGCTGACGGTTCTCGGCGCCACCGAGCGACGTGACGATGATCACCGGCAGTGAGGAACGGCGCGGATCGTCGCGGATCGCGGCGGCGAGCCCGAGGCCGTCGAGCTCCGGCATCTCGAGGTCGGTGACGACGAGGCCGACGTCGGCGTCGCCGTCGAGGTGCTCGAGCGCGAGGCGGCCGTTCTCGGCAGTGGCGACGTCGTAGCCGGCCGCCTCGAGCGCCGGCTTTGGCCAGCCTGCGCCACATTCTTCGGCTCGAGCCCGAGTTCATCAAGCTGGACATCACGCTGATCGCCGCGATCGAGAGCGACCGCTCGCAGCAGGCGCTCGCGGCCGGGCTCATCTCGTTCGCCGACGGCATCGGCGCGACCGTCGTCGCCGAGGGCATCGAGCATGCCGAGGCGCTCTCGGCGCTGCGGGCTCTCGGTGTTCGCTACGGGCAAGGCTTCCATCTCGGCCGCCCGGCTGCGCTGCCCGCGTAGCGGTAGCGACGAGCCCAGCTCGGGTCAGGCGCCGAGTGCGGCGAAGACCAGCTCGTGCGCACGGACGGCGTCCTTCGCCTGCTGCGCGGCGCGTAGGTCGTCGCCGTCGAGCTTCTGCGCGATCCCGTCGATGAAGCGCCACGCGAGCACCGACCGGCGCACGGCGCCGACGGCGTCCTCCGTGTACGGATAGAGGTCGAAGCCGAGGCGCTCGCCG
>JANMWV010000142.1:0-2136 GCA_031394165.1 Actinomycetes bacterium | reverse complement strand
GGACGCCGTGGCGCGCCGCGCCGGCGGCGGCGCCACCCGCCACCGCCTGCACCGAACCATCGCCGACGCGACCCCGCCCCCCCGCGATGGGGCGGCGAGCCGAATCGGGCGTCATGTCCGCAGTGGACACGAGGTTCTAGGCGTGGATCTTCGCGATCGTCTTCTCCGCGACCACGAGGACGCTCTTCGGGATCGGCTGGAAGAGCAGCTTCGGCCCGAACGCCTGACCCTTCGTGACGGCCCAAAAGAGGAACTTCTTCAGCTCCGGGGCCTTCGTCGACTGGAGGGGGACGATCACGTAGGTATAGGTCGAGATCGGATAGGCGAGGTCGTACTTCTTGGGCGGGTTGACGATCGAGAGCTGGTTCGTCTGCGGGTCCGGCTTCTGGTCGCTCGAAGCGGCGGCGCTGATGCCGCGGAGGCCGGGGGTCGTGAACTTCCCCGAGCGGTTCTTCAGCGCGAGGAACTTCAGGTGGTTGGCCTTCGCGTACGCGACGTCGACGTAGCCGATCCCGCCGGGCGTCTGGCTCACTGCGGCGGCGACGCCGGAGCTGCCGCGCGCGCCGGTGCCGCCGGGCCAGTTGACGGCCACGCCGGTGCCGAGCCCCGACTTCCACGCGGGGCTGACGCTCGAGAGGTAGTCGGTGAAGTTGTACGTCGTGCCCGAGTTGTCGGAGCGGTGGACGGTCGCGATCTTCTGCGTCGGCAGCGAGACGCCCGGGTTGAGCTTCTTGATCGCCGCGTCGTTCCAGGTCGTGATCCGGCCCGAGAAGATCTTCGCCAGGGTCGGGCCGTCCATGTGCAGCAGGTTCTTCGCGCCGTCGAGGTTGTAGATCACCGAGGTGGCCGAGAGGGCCCACGGGATCTGCGCGCAGCCCTTGCAGGCGGCGAACTGGTCGCTCGAGAGCGGCGCGTCGCTGGCGCCGAAGTCGACCGTGCGGCCCGTGATCGCGTTGATGCCGCCGCCCGAGCCGATCGGGCTGTACTGGACCTCGTAGCCGTAGGCCGAGCCAACGGCCGGAATCCATTGCGAGACGAGTGGGGCGACGAAGCTGCTGCCGGCCCCGGTGAGCGTGGTGCCGCTGTTCGCGGCCGTTGTGGCGCCGGCGGTGCCGGCTGCGAGGGTCGCTGCGACTGCCGCGGCGACGATGGCGAGGATGCGCATCGGGTTCTCTCCCTTATGTCGGAATATCTCGACGTGAAGGTACGAGCCGGCCTCCGCCACGTGGGGAACGGGGTCGTTGCGGCCCGGTGACGAAGTGGTGAACGAGGCCTGAAGCCGGCGTCGCGAGGGGGTACGGTGTCGCTCATGTCGATGGACGAAGCCCTCGACCGCGTCGAGGCGGCGATTCAGCAGGAAGGCGAGCGGGTCTTCGCCGCCATTCGCGGTGCCGTTCGCGCGCTCGGGGAGTCCGACCGTGAGCTCGCCGACGAGGTGATCGCGCACGACGACGAGATCGACGACCTCTTCCTCGACATCGAGCACTCGATTCGCTCCCTGCTCGCGCTCCAGACCCCGGTCGCCCGCGACCTGCGCCTGCTGCTCGCCATGCTGCACATCAACCTCCTGCTCGAGCGTTCCGGTGATGGCTGCGTGACGATCGCCAAGCTGACGCAGCTCGTCGCCGACGCTGAGCCGGATGCGGCCCTCGTCGAGGTGCTGGTGGAGATGGGCGAGCGCGCCGAGGAGATGCTGCGGGTGGCGCTCGACTCGTTCGCGCGGCGCGACGTCGCCGCGGCCGAGAGTCTCGTCGAGCTCGACGAGCTGATCGACCGGGCGAACCGGCGTTTCGTGGAGCGGCTCGTCGACGTGATGGCCGAGCCGTCGTTGCGTGAGTGGGGCCTGCGGATGGTCGTCGTCGCTCGCACGATCGAGCGCGTCGGCGATCGCGCGGTCGACATCGGCGAGCAGACGGCCTATCTGCGCACCGGCGAGTTCCGCGAGTTCACCGACGCGTCGCACCCCGCGACGCAGTCGTAGCTCGTTCTCCAGGCGGGGCGTGGACGAGGACGCGTAGGATTGCGGCGATGGCCTGGCGCGTCTTCCACGCGATCTACTCGCTGTCTTTGCTCCTCCACTGGCTCGGGTCGGACTTCCTCGCGATCGAGCAGGCGAGCCTCCCGTTCGTGGCCGTG
>JANMWV010000111.1:0-6703 GCA_031394165.1 Actinomycetes bacterium | reverse complement strand
GTCGTATCCGACCCCCGAGATCGAGCGCAACGCGAAGCGCTTCCGCCAGCTCGGCCTCGGCTACGCGAACCTCGGCGCGCTGCTGATGGCGCGCGGCCTGCCGTACGACTCCGACGAGGGTCGCGCGTACGCCGCGGGCATCACGGCGCTCATGACCGGCCGCGCGTACCGCAAGTCGGCGGAGATCGCGTCACGCATGGGCCCGTTCGAGGGGTACCAGGTGAACCGCGCGCCGATGATCGGCGTGATCGCGAAGCATCGTGCCTCGGTCGGGAACATCGAGAACTCCGACGTCGTGCCGAGCGACCTGCTCACCGCCTGCCGCAAGGCGTGGGACGACGCGCTGAATCTCGGCGAGGTGCACGGCTTCCGCAACGCGCAGGCGACGGTGCTCGCGCCGACCGGGACGATCAGCTTCATGATGGATTGCGACACGACGGGCGTCGAGCCCGACTTCTCGCTCGTCAAGTCGAAGCGGCTCGTCGGCGGCGGCGAGATCACGATCGTGAACAAGACGGTGTCCGCCGGCCTCGAGAAGCTCGGCTACGCGCCGCGCGAGGTCGACGAGATCGTCGCGTTCGTCGACGAGCGCAACACCGTCGTCGGTGCGCCGTACGTCAAGACCGAGCACTACCCCGTGTTCGACTGCGCCGTCGGTGACCGGGCGATCCACTACTCCGGCCACGTGAAGATGATGGGCGCCGTGCAGCCGTTCATCTCCGGCGCGATCTCGAAGACGGTCAACCTGCCCGAGACGGCGACGGTCGACGACGTGTCGAACCTGTACGCCGACGCCTGGAAGCTCGGCGTCAAGGCAATCGCGATCGACCGCGACAACTGCAAGGTCGCGCAGCCGCTCTCGAGCTCAGGCCCGGACACGACGACTGCGACGCCGCCGGTGCTCGTGCGCGAGCGCAAGCGGCTCCCGCTCGACCGCACCGAGGTCGGCCGCAAGTTCCAGGTCGGCGACCACGAGGGCTACATCCACGTCGGCCTCTACGACGACGGCAGCCCGGGCGACATCTTCGTCGACATCGCGAAGGACGGAACCACGATGTCGGGCCTGATGAACTCGCTGTGCCTCGCGGTCTCGATGGGCCTGCAGTACGGCGTGCCGCCCGAGGTGTACGTCTCGAAGCTCTCGCACATGCGCTTCGAGCCGAGCGGCATGACGAACGACGTCGACATCCGCGCAGCAAAGTCGATCGTCGACTACATCTTCCGCTGGTTCGGCAAGAAGTTCCTCACGCCGGAGCAGCAGGAGGAGGCCGGCATCCTCTCGCCCGAGGTGAAGGCGATGCTCGCCGAGCGCTACCGCACGGGAGGCGAGACGACTGGGCCTGCACCGACCGAAGCGCTCACCCCGGGACAGACCGCGCTCTTCAACGCGTGGGAAGACGCGGTCGAGTGCGCGCGCTGCGGCGGCAGCATGATCCGCACCGGCTCGTGCTACACGTGTCGCGACTGCGGCACGAACACTGGATGCTCGTAGATCGAACGATGACCAGGCTGTGAACGAAGGGGCCCCGTGCGGGGCCCCTTCGTTTGTTTCTACGGCGTGCTCGTCCGTGTCGCGATGAGCGTCGCGACCTGCACCGCAGTGATCTGCACGTGGAACGCGAGGACGTTCGGCGTCGCGACGTTCGCGAAGCACCCGACGACGGCCGCCGCGCTCGGTGCGTCCGCCGGCACGACGAGCGCCGCGCTGATCGGCATCCGCTGGGTGTCGCTGCCGTTGCCGAACGGAGCCAGCGTGGTGAACCCGCGCTCGCGGTCGATGCTCTCGCCTGCGATGCCAATCGTTCCGAGCAAGCAGCCGATCGGCACCGACTCGGACGAGGAACGGTTGGCAACCGTCAGATTGGCCGACAGGAGCCACTTCCCCGGGCCGAGGGCCATCCTCCCCGCTTCCGTCCAGGCCCTGCCGAGCTGCACGAACTGGAAGAAGCCCGTCGAGAGGAAGAGGCCGTCCCCGCCGCCGGATCCTGACGGCCCGGGCGGGCCAGGAGGCCCTGCAGGACCCGGCGCTCCGGGCTGACCTTGCAGCCCGGTTTCCCCGTTGTTGCCTGCCGGCCCCTGCTGCCCAGCCTGGCCGTCGGCTCCTGCGGGGCCCCCTGGCCCGACCGGCCCTTGCGGTCCCGGCGCGCCGTCGTGACCCGGCGGCCCCGCCGCGCCCTGCGGCCCGGTCTGGTTCCAGGTCACGGCAAGCCACTGATTTCCGCACGCCGTGCCGGCGTCGACGATGCGGACGACGCCCGACGACGCGTTCACGCAGGCATGAACGATGCCGTCGGCGCCGACGTCGCTGCTTGCTGCAGCCGCCCAGCCGATGGTCGCGGCCACCGCCGCGACGAGGACGACGCCTCCCAACACGAGCAGACGCCTCCGCGCGCAGCCGCGCACGAACCCTCGAATCATCACTCCTCCTCCTTGTACGGGGCCATCGACGGCCCGGCCGTCGGGCACCCCGCCCCTGTGATGTTGCAGACGCCACGACGTTACTCCGTGGCCTCGGTAATTCCAACCCGCCTCACGCCGGTGCGCCTTACGCTCGGCGCCCCTCGGTCGTTTCGGGCCTACTGGCCGTCCGGGTCGGCGCCGATGCTTCGCAGGTGGTCCGCCGCCTCTTGAAGCCTGGCCCCTACGCGGTCCTGCACATCGTGATCGTGACCGCGGGAGTCACCCTGGCCTACAGCACCGGCGCCTTTGCGCCCGCGCTCCTCGCCACGGTTTCCGCCGGCCTGCTCGTGCACACCATTGAGCAGGTCCGGGTGCGCCGGCTCAGCGTCACCGCACGCAAGGAGGCCGAGGCCCGCTATCGCACACTCGTCGAGCAGTTGCCGCTGATCACGTACATGGACTCGCCGCACTCGGCCGACGAGGCGGCGTCGTATGTGAGCCCGCAGATCGAGGCGATCCTCGGCTACACCGTTGAGGAGTGGCAGTCCGACTCCTCGTTCTTCGTCGACCACCTTCACCCCGAGGACAGAGAGCGCGTGCGCGAGCTGCAGCGGGCGGCGCGCGAGAGCGGCGAGCCGCTCTTGATCGAGTACCGGTTCCTCACGAAGGACGGCCGCTACGTCTGGCTGCGGGACAGTTACACGATCGTCCTCGACGATCAGGGTAAGCCCTGGTACAGCCAGGGCTTCGCGCTCGACGTGACCGGCTCGATCGAGGCGCACCGCGACCGTGAGGCGCTGCTGACGCAAGCGCAGCTCCAGAACGAGCGGCTGCTCGAGCTCGACCGGGTGAAGGACGAGTTCATCGCGCTCGTCTCGCACGAGCTGCGCACGCCGCTGACCTCGATCCGCGGCTACCTCGAGCTCGTGATCGACGACGCACCCGCGGCCGGGCTGCCGATCGAGCAGCAAGGTTGGCTCGAGGTGATCGACCGCAATGCGGAACGGCTGCTGAGCCTTGTCGATGACCTGCTGATCTCGGCACAGGCGCATTCCGGAACGCTCGCGCTGACGCACGCAGACGTCGACATCGGCGCAGTCGTGCGCCAGTGTGCGCTCGCGTGCTCGCCCGCTGCCGCGACGCGCGGCATCGTCCTCGAGTGCGCCGTCGAGCAGGATCTCGTGGTGACCGGCGACGCGACACGCATTGCGCAGGTCATCGACAACCTCGCCTCCAACGCGCTCAAGTTCACGCCGGCGGGCGGCCGTGTCGAGCTGCTCGCCTCGCGGCATGACGGCGCGATCCGGATCGAAGTCGCGGACACCGGGATGGGGATCGCGCCGGAAGAGCAGGACCGGCTCTTCGACCGTTTCTTCCGCACCGCGCGCGCTCAGAGCGACGCGATCACGGGCGCGGGCCTCGGTCTGGCGATCGCCAAAGCGATCGTCGAGGCGCACCGTGGGCACATCGCATTCACGAGCGTCGAAGGCCAGGGCACGACATTCGTCGTCGACCTGCCCGCGGCCGCCGGATGAAGCCGACGCTCGTCGCGAGCGGCGCCGAGCTGCGATTGACGGGGCCCTCCGGCGCGCCCGCCGCCGTCCTGTGCGTGAACGGCGGCCAGGCCGCCGAGGTCGAGGGAACGTGGAGCGCCACGCTCGAGTGGCTCGTGCGCCGGCTCGCGCCGCAGTTTCCCGGGCTCGCGTTCGGCGAGGTGCGCTACCGGATCAAGTCGTGGAAGCAGCTCGACCGCTGCGTCGACGATGCGCGTGCCGCGATCGACGCGCTGGGCTCGCCGCGGACACTGGTCGTCGGCTTCTCGATGGGCGGCGCCGTCGCGAGCCAGGTCGCCGCGGAGCCTTCCGTCGAGACCGTCGTCGGGCTCGCACCGTGGTTTCCCGAGCGTCTCTCGCTCGAGCAGCTCGACGGCAAACGGCTCAGGGTGCTGCACGGCTCCCTCGACCGCTGGCTCCCGGGTGTTCCGGGAGTCTCGCCCGCAGGCTCTCGGCGTGGCTTCGACCGCGCCACCGCACTCGGTGCCGTGGGCGAGTACACGATCATCCCGGGCGCCGTGCACGGGGTCGCGCTACGCGCGCACTGGGGCCGGCCCGTACCGTTGCCGCGGGCGCGCACGTGGGCGCGGCTCGTCGCCGGCGAGCTGGAGCGCTTTCAGGCGCCGGGCTGAATCCGGCGCCGCTGGAGCTGCGCCGAGTCGGGCACCTTCACGTTCCAGACAAGCTTCAGCTTCTCGAGGCCGCGTATGACGAGCCACGAGACGTCGACCTGGCGGCGGGCAAGCCCGTGCCGCGCCGACGCGGGGAACGCGTGATGGTTGTTGTGCCAGCCCTCGCCGAAGACGAGCAGCGCGACGAGCCAGTTGTTGCGCGCCTGATCGCGTGACCGGTAGTCCTGATGGCCGAACATGTGGCAGATCGAGTTGACGCTGAAGGTCGCGTGCTGGTACGCGAAGATCCGGATCAGGCCGCCCCAGACGAGACCCTCGACGCCTGCCTGCCAGGTTCCGCCGACCGCGTAGCCGATCGCGAACGGAATCCCGAGCGTGAGCGCCACCCAGACGAGGTAGAGCCTGTCGATCGTGCGGATGAGCCGGTCGTCGAAGAGGTCGCGGCCGTACGCGTCGCCGCGCTCCATCCCCTTCGTCGAGAACATCCAGCCGACGTGGGAGTGCACGAAGCCGCGCAGGGCGCCGAGCGCGCCGGTCCCGTGGCCGACGTGCGGCGAGTGCGGGTCGCCCGGCTTGTCGGAGAGCGCGTGATGCTTGCGATGATCCGTCACCCACTGGATCAGCGGGCCCTGCATGGTCATGCAGCCGAGGATCGCGAGCGTCGCCTTCACCGGCGCCTTGGCCTCGAAGCCCTTGTGCGTGAAATAGCGATGGAAGCCGATCGTCGTGCCGAATGCGCACACGGTGTAGAGGCCGACAAACAGGATCACGTCGATCCAGTGGAATCCGACGCCCCACAGGAGACGCATCGCCGAGATGATGCCGAGCGGCGGAACGATCACGGCGATGAGCGTGATCACCTGGCTGGTCCGGGTCGTGCGGTCGCGCACGGTCCCGATCGGGGCGATCTCTGCTTCCGGTTCCAGCGCTCGCACGGCCATTTGCGTGCTCCTCAGGCTACCGCTCAGCAGCCGGTCGACCGCGCAACCGGCGGTAGCCCAATGCTCATGCCGTAGCGGCGCGCGTGCGCCACGTGCTTCGCGCGATAGACGTTCATGTCCGCGCGCCGCCAGTCGCCGTGCGTCTGGCAGCGCCACGGCGCGTAGAGCTCCTTGTGCAACGGGCTCGACAGGCTCTCGTTGTGGCCGATCACGTTCGCGAGCCGCACGCGGTAGTGCGACATCAGCCACAGCGTCAGCGCGAGCGAGCTGCGCATCTGCGAGGCGTCACCGAGAACCTGGGCATCGCTCAGCCCGACGTGCTCGATCCCGATCGCGGCCCAGTTGAGCCCGACGGTGTGCCGGCAGATCACGTCGAGGCGCACGAGCTGGTAGATCGTCCCGTCGCGGTCGACAATGAAGTGCGCGCAGGTTCCCGGCAGTTGATGCAGCTCGCCGTCCGGGACGTCGGCGGCGAAGGTGTTGTACGCGGAGGCGAAGCTCGACGACGCGGTGACGTGCTCGACGATCGCCTGCGGATGCAGCACGTTCGAAGCGATGCCGTAGTGTCGCTGCGCGTACGCCGTCGTCTCTGCGAGGCGGGCGGCGCCGAACGGGATCGGCTTCCAGACGATGTGCGGCCTCGGCGGCGCGATCAGCGCGACGGCGGCGAGTGCGACCGCGAGCATGCCGCTCACCGTAGCCGGAGCCGGTGCAACGCGAGGCGCGACGGCTCCGGCTCGCGGGTCGTCTCGACGTGCCACCGCTCCGCCGCCCGCTCGAGGAAGCCCTTCGCGAACGGGCGCGCCGGGTCGGCGAGCAGGACGTCGGCGCCGAGCAGCGGCAGGAGCACGAGCAGCCGCTCGACGTTGCGCTGCTCGTAGAGCAGGTCCGCGCCGAGCACGAAGCCCCACGGCGCTCCTGCGAGCAGCAGTGCAGGCTCGTCCCAGCGCACGCGCTCGGCGCGCAGGCCGACGCGATTGCGGCCGGCGTTCAGCCGCAGCAGCCCGACGGCGTCGTCGGCCCAGTCCGTCGCAAAGACGTCTGCGCCGCGCAGGGCGGCCGCGAGCGACGGCAGCCCGAGCCCTGCGCCGAGCTCGAGCACGCGCACGCCGTCGAGGTCGAGTGCGCCGACGGCCTGCGCGAGCGCGATGCCGCTCGGCCAGAGCTCGGCCCAGTA
>JANMWV010000101.1:0-4992 GCA_031394165.1 Actinomycetes bacterium | reverse complement strand
AGGCGAGCTCGCGGCGCTCGGCTACGCGGTGACCGTCTACGACGAGCGGCTCGAGCCCGGGGGTCTCGTCCGGTATGCGATCGCGCCGTACCGCTTGTTCGCCGAGCCTCTGTCCTCGGAGGCGCGCGTACTCGCAGAGCTTGGTGTCTCGTTCGAGCTCGGCATCGCGATCGACACGCCCGAGGCGCTCACGTCAGTCGCCCGGGACGCCGATGCGGTCGTGCTCGCCGTGGGCATGGGCGCCGACGCCGACGTGCACTACCCCGGCGAAGACTTGCCCGGCGTGTGGGAGTCGCTGCCGTTCATCGAGGCGATCAAGACCGGCCACATGCCGGACGTCGGCGACTCGGTCGTGGTCGTCGGCGGTGGCAAGGCGGCCATCGACGCCGCGCGCGAGGCCCGCCGGCTCGGCGCCGCAGAGGTGACGCTCCTCCATCGGCGCACCCGATCTGAGATGCCGGAATATGCGCACGAGGTCGATGAGGCCGAAGGGGAGGGCGTGCACCTCGAGTGGCTCGCCGTCCCGACTCGCTTCATCGGCGGCGAGCGGGTCGAAGCCGTCGAGTGCCTGCGCGCGCGGCTCGGCGCGCCGGACGCGAGCGGCAGGCGTCGCCGGCAGGAGATTCCGGGCTCCGAGTTTCTCCTGCGCGCCAACTCGGTCGTGAAGGCGATCGGCCAGCGCCCCCGCGCGGAGCTCTTCGGGTGGATCGACGGGCTCGAGCTCGAGCACGGGACGATCGCCGTCGACCCGGCGACCGGTGGAACGGCGAACCCGAAGTACTTCGCCGCCGGCGACGCGTGCAACGGCGGCGCGACGGTGGTCGAGGCAGTGCGCGAGGCGAAGATCGCCGCGCGGGGAGTGCACGAGTTTCTCGGGCGGGGTTGGGCATGAACTTCGACGCGCTCCCCCCGCGCGAGATCGCGCGCAAGGCCGAGGAGGTCGGCTGCGTCAAGGCCGGAATGTCGGCGGCGAACACCTTCGCCCTCGCCGTGCTCGCAGGCGCGTTCATCGCGATGGGCGCGATCTTCGCGACGACGGTGACGGCCGGTGGCTCGTCGCTGCCGTACGGCGTCTCGCGCCTGCTGGGCGGGCTCGCCTTCTCGCTCGGGCTGATCCTCGTCGTCGTCGCGGGTGCCGAGCTCTTCACCGGCAACAACCTGATCGTGATGGCGTGGGCGGGCCGGAAGGTCTCGACCGCCCGTGTGCTGCGCAACTGGGCGATCGTCTACGTCGGGAACTTCGCAGGAGCGATCGCGACGGCGGGGATCCTCTTCGTCGGCAAGCAGTACACCTTCGGCAAGGGCGCGGTCGGCGAGCAGGCGCTGTCGGTGGCCACGGCCAAGACGGGTCTCGGGTTCGTCCAGGCGATTGCCCTCGCGGCATTCTGCAACGCGCTCGTCTGCCTCGCCGTGTGGCTCTCGTACAGCGCACGGAGCGTCGCCGACAAGATCCTCGCGATCGTGCCGCCGATCGCCGCGTTCGTCGCAGCCGGCTTCGAGCACAGCGTCGCGAACATGTTCTTCATCCCCATGGGCCTGTTCGTGAAGAGCGACGCGGCCTTCACCGCGCAGCATCCCGTGCTCGGCGTCGGGCACCTGACCTGGGCGCGGTTCTTCTACGCGAATCTCCTGCCGGTGACGATCGGCAACGTAATCGGCGGAGCGCTGATGGTCGGAGAGATCTACTGGTTAATATACCGGCGGGGAGATGAGGAGAACCCGTAATCGCGTCAGCGAGGGCACCGATGGTGGCCCAGACGCGTTCGGGCGATACGCAGGTCGGAAGGCGTCGACCTCTCGGAAGGAAGGTGGCGACCATGTCGGTCACTCGGAAGGACGGAATCGCCACGGTCCTGACCGCGCTCGTCGTGCTCGTGTTCGCGGCAACGCACCAGGGCTGGAACGTCTGGCTGATCGGCGGCAGCCACCGCTGGGCCGCCGGCGCGATCGTCGTGCTCGGCGCCTTCACGTGCGGGCTCGGCTCGCCGGGCAAGGATCGGGCGACGAGGGTGCTCGCGCTGCTCGGCATCGCGGCCGGAGTGCTTGCGGTGCTCGCGCTGATCACGGGCTCGCTGACGCCGTTGTCGCTGTTCACGCTCGACATCGTGCTGCTGTGGGCGGCGTCGCTCGTCAGGCACAGCCGCCACGCAGTACCCGCATAGGAAAGGAAGCGTGCGATGATCGCGTATCCGCAATACCCGGTACGAGTCGAAGGCCACCTCGAGCAGCCGTCCCGCGGCCTCTGGCTCGTCAAGTGGCTCCTGCTCATCCCGCATTACGTCGTGCTCGGCCTGTTGTGGGTCGCCTTCATCGTCAGCACGGTGGTTGCGTTCGTCGCGGTCCTGTTCACCGGCCGCTACCCGCGCGGGCTCTTCGACTTCAACCTGGGCGTCCTGCGGTGGACGTGGCGCGTCACGTTCTACGCCTACGGCGTCAACGGCACCGACCGCTACCCGCCGTTCACGCTCGCCGACGTCTCGGACTATCCGGCGCGGCTCGAGATCGCGTATCCGGAGACGCAGCGGCGAGGCCTGCCGCTGATCGGCTGGTGGCTCGCCGGCCTTCCGCACTACATCGTGGCCGGCGCCTTCGTCGGAGGCGGCGTTCTCGGCGTCTGGCGCTGGGGCGGCCTGATCGACGTTCTCGTGCTCTGCGCCGTCCTCGTCCTGCTGTTCACCGGCTCCTATCCGCGGCAGCTTTACGACTTCGT
The DNA here is from genome assembly GCA_031394165.1 of Actinomycetes bacterium. Classification (GTDB taxonomy): domain Bacteria; phylum Actinomycetota; class Thermoleophilia; order Gaiellales; family Gaiellaceae; genus Palsa-739. Next base: position 2,282 of record JANMWV010000101.1, on the reverse strand, counting down.
GCTCGGGCTGAACCGCTGGGCGATCCGCGTCGTCGCGTTCGCGGCGGTGATGACGCCCGAGTACCCGCCCTTCCGGGTCGATCTCGGCGAAGAGGAGCCGGGCGGCTTGAGACTCTCGAACCAAAGGAGGGAACCATGATCAAGAAGCAGCGTCTGGTCGCGCCGGCTGCGTTCACGGCGCTCGCGGCGGGGACGATCGTCCGCCGCGCACGCAGGCATCGCAACGGATCCGAAGAGGTCCACGGGCTGCCGCGGTTCGGCAGGAGACTGCACAAGTAGTGCTCCGGCTTCGCGCGGTCAGCCGCCGCTGATTGCGGCGATCACGTCGACTCGCGAGCGCGCGGCGAGCGCGGTGTCGAGCGCCGCGCGCTCGCGGTCGACGTAGACGTGGATGTGTGGGCGCAGCTCCGCGCGCTCCACGCAGAGGCGGTCGCGCAGGCCGGGCCACCGTTCGTCGAGGCGCTCGATCGCCTCGTCCACGGTCGCCGCGTCGACGTCGAGCCGGCGCGGCAACTCGTCGAACAGCGGCAACAGTGTCGCGGGCAGGTGCAGCTCGGCCATCTAGATGGTTGGTGCCATGGCGGGGTGCACTGTCGTGGCATCAATCATCTCTACGCGACGACGGCGACCTCGACCGACGCGATCGGGGGCAGATAGCTCGCGATCTCGTCCCAGCTGTCGCCCTCGTCGACGCTTGCGAACACCTGGCCCGTGCTCGTGCCGAAGTAGAGGCCGGGCACGTCCCACGAGTCGATCGCCATGCCCTCGCGCAGCACGCCGAGGTGGGCGTTCTGTTGCGGCAGCCCGCGGTCGAGCCGCTGCCACGTCGAGCCTGCGTCACGCGTGCGCCACACTGCCGCCTTGCCGTCCGGCATCGTGCGACCGTGCCCACCGTCGAGCGGGATCACGTAGAAGGTGTCGCGGTCGTGTGGATGCACGGCGGCGGCGAAGCCGAACTCCGTCGGCAGGCCGTCGCTGATCTCCACCCAGGATTGCCCTGCGTCGTCGCTGCGGTGCATGCCGACGTGGTTCTGCTGATACAGCCGCGCGTGGTCGGTCGGCGACATCACGAGCTTGTGCACGCAGTAGCCGACCTCCGGGTCCTCCAGAGGCCAGTCCGCTCTCAGGCCACGGTTTCGCGGCGTCCACGACGTACCGTCGTCGGTCGTCTCGAAGATGCCGACCCCCTGCACGATCGCGCGGTAGTGCGATGCGTCGTCGGGATCCGCCAGGATCGCCGGGACGCCGAGATGCCCGGGCGGCTGGTTCGCCGCGTCGTTCCACTTCTCGCTACCGGGCTGCCCTTCGAGCGTGCTGAAAAGCGACCACGTCACGCCGCCGTCGCGGCTCTCGAAGATGCCCGGCATCTCGGCTCCCGCGAGCAGGCGTCCGTGCGCAGCCGTCAGGCCCGAGACCTTGGAGAGCTTCCGCTCGCCTTCGTCGCCGTAGCCGAGGCCCTCGCTCGACAGCTCCCAGCTCTCGCCGAGATCGGTGCTCCGCCAGACCCCGGCGCCGTGCCACTCGCTCGCTGCTGCAGCGTAGATCGCGCCGGAGTCCGCGTCGTGCACCGCGTGATAGACCGGCCACGACTCGCAGAACGGGCCGCGCACCTTCCAGTCGCGACGGTCGCCGTCGCTCTCCAGGATGAAGCAGCCCTTCTTGGTTCCGACGAGCACAGCGGTCACGGGCATTGCCTGCACCTCCGGTGTCTGAAGTGACGGATCATGCGGACTCGAACGCAGGTTCCTCGACCGCAAGCTCGGGCCAGCGGACGAACAGCCCTCGGGCCGCCCACGCCGGCAGCCACCAGTTCCAGCGGCCGAGCAGCCGCATCAATGCGGGAACGAGCAGCGCGCGGATCACGGTCGCGTCGAAGATGATCCCGGCCGCGAGCCCGACGCCGAACTGCTTGATGTCGACGCCCGGGCCGGAGGCGAGGACGAAGAACGCGAACATCAGCACGAGTGCTGCGCTCGTGACGAGCTTCCCGGTGCGCGCGAGGCCGAGCGCGACTGCGCTCCTCGTGTCGCCGGTCTCGTCGTACGCCTCCCGCATGCGGGTCAGCATGAACACCTCGTAGTCCATCGACAAGCCGAAGAGGAACGCGAAGATCATCAACGGGATCCACGGGATGATCGACTGCGTCGCGTGCACGCCCCACAACGCGTGCGAGCCGTGCCCCCATTGGAAGATGAACACGATGATCCCGTAGGCGGCCGCCAGCGACACGAGATTGAGGATCACGGCCTTCAACGGCAGGATCAGCGATCGGAAGGCGCGCG
>JANMWV010000022.1:0-7815 GCA_031394165.1 Actinomycetes bacterium | reverse complement strand
ATCGTACGGCTGCGCGAGCTGCGCGTCGCGCTCGACTGCGCGGCCGCCCACGCCTACGGCTGGGGTGATCTCGCGCTCGACCACGACCACCGCGAGACGCCGCTCGGCCTCCGTTTCGCGGTCTCCGATCCCGTGCGGATCGAGCTGCTCGACCGCCTCCTGGAGCTGAACCACGCGCGCGCTGCCGAGGAGACGGCGCAGGCCCTGCCCGCCCGGCCGGCGAAGCGCGCTGCGCGTCCGAGCGCCTCGACGGGGCAGAGCACGCTCTTCGATACGGCACCCGACGGCGACAGCTGACGTCGCTTTCGGTCCGGCCGCTCCGCTCTGCTCGCGATGCTCGCTCCGCGACCGGCGGGGAGCGTGTCGAAAGAGCTGGAGATTGGCACAATTTCGGCACACTTTCCCGCCCTAGTGATGCTACGATCGAACGTATGTTCGCGACGGTGGATGGGACGGTCGATCAGGTGCGCGAGCGTCGCCGCGAGGCGCGCCGGCGCGAGTTGCGTTCGCTCTGCGAGCAGGAGGCGCGGATCAAGCAGCGGGTCACGCAGATCGTGCGCGAGGCCGATGACGATGGCGATTGGCAGGCGGCGGGATGCTCGTCGAGCGCGCAGTGGCTCGCGCAGATCTCGAGCAGCGACCATCGCACGGCCGAGTGCATCACGCGCACGAGCGCCGCGCTGCGTAGCCTGCCCGCGCTCGATCACGCGCTGAGCACGGGCGCGCTGACCCTCGATCAGGTCGCGGCTGCCGTCCAGTTCGCGACTCCCGACACCGACGCTGAGCTGGCGCGCGTCGCGGTCGGAAAGCCGCCGGCAGACATCGCGCTCGCCGCACGCACGATCGTTCCGCCGACGGTGGATGACGATCAAGCGCTCTACGAGCGACGCGCGCTCAGCATGTCCTGGACGCGTGGGCGGCGCGAGCTCGTGTTCAGTGGCCGCCTGCCGCTCGAGCAGGGCGCCGCCTTCGAGCAGGCCATCTGGAGCGTCGCCAAGAGCCAGCGTGCCTTCGACAAGCAGGCTGGAACCATCCTTGATTGGCAGCAGTCCGCGGCGGACGCGCTCGTCACGCTCGCCGGGCAGAACGCGCCGCGCGGCGGCGCAGATCGCGGCGCTAAGCGCAGCCCGGTCACCCTGATCGTGCACGTGAGCGACGACGGGCCTCCGCTGCTCGAGGGAGCAGGGCCGCTCAGCGTCGAGACCGCCGAGCGGCTCGTCTGCGACGCGCGCCGCCTCGCGATCAAGCCGAGCGGGCGCGACCTCGTGCACTCGCGCGTCGGGCGCTGCGCCTCGTATGCACAGCAGCGCGCACTGCACAAGCGCTCATCGCACTGCCAGTATCCCGGCTGCACCGCCGCCCGCGAGCTCGAGGCGCACCACATCGTTCCGGTCGGGCGCGGCGGCAAGACCGAGCTCGACAACCTGATCCTCCTCTGCCCTCGCCACCACAAGCTGCTGCACGACCACGGCATCCGCACGAGCGGCACTGCCGAGCATCTCGCCTTTGCGGATCAGGCTGGACGCGCGATCACCGCAAACCAGCCGCACGCGCCACCGTGTTGAGACGACCCTGCTGTCGCGGAAGTGCGCCCGTCGCCGGTTGCGAAAAACGTCAGCAAGTGCTGCCGAAAAGCGATAGTAGAATCTGCCGAAAAGCGCTATTATGATGACTGTGGAAGCGCCGTTCGACCGTTTCGTGGACCGTGATCTCGAGAAGCTTCTCTCGACGTTCGCTGCGGTGATGCTGGTCGGACCGCGGTCGTGCGGCAAGACGACTTCGGCGCGCCGGCTGGCTCGCGCCTCGCTTCCGCTCGACGTGCCGGCGCGCGGGCAGCTCGCGATGATCGATCCTGATGCGGCTCTGCTCGCACAGCCCGGGCGTCCGCTGCTGATCGACGAGTGGCAGATCGCCCCGGGCATCCTGGGTGCGGTCAAACGCTCCGTCGACGGGGGCGCGCCGCCCGGCAGCTTCATCCTCACAGGCTCCGTCGATCCCGGAGCCGTCGAGATGTGGCCCGCAACGGGGCGCGTCATCGAGCGGACGATGGGTCCGCTCGCCGAGCGCGAGATCGAGCGGCGAGTGGGCGGCGCGAGCCTTCTCGATCGGCTTGCGGCCGCCGATCCGCCTCTCGGCGCGATCGCCGACGCGCCGAATGTTCTCGGCTACGTCGACCGTGCGCTGCGAGGGTCGTTCCCCGTGCCGGCACGGATGCGGAGCGCGGTCGCCTCTCGAAGCTGGTACTCGACGTACGCGAAGCAGATTGCGGCGCGCGATGCGAGCTCTTCTCTGCCTCGCGCCGATGCCGGGCGTTTCGGTGCCTATCTGCGGTCCTACGCGCTGCACGTGGCGGGCGTCGCAGATCACGCCTCGATCTTCCGCGCGGCCGGCGTTACGCGGACGACAGCGGACGGGTACGACGCGATCCTGCATCGCCTCTATGTCGCCGCGTCCCTTCCGCCGTGGATTCCGGGGAGTCCGATCGCGCGACTCGCGAAGCGCCCGAAGCGCTTCCTGGCCGATGCGGCGCTCGCCGCGGCTGCAGCGGGTTTGACCCGTGACGACATCCTCGCCGACGGCGTGCAGCTCGGGCGTCTGATCGAGTCCTTCGTCTTCACGCAGCTGCGAGCGGAGCCGAGCGTCGACGATGAGATCTGCCACCTGCGCACCGAGAAGGGCCGCCAGGAGATCGACTTCATCGTCCCGCTCGGCGGCGGGCGGGTGCTCGCGCTCGAGGTCAAGAGTGCCTCCGCGGTCGGACCCGACGATGCGCGGCATCTCGCCTGGCTGCGCGACGAGATCGGCGACGACTTCGTCTTCGGGGCCGTGCTTCACTCGGGCTCGATCGGCTTCATGCTCGGCGAGCGCATCGCGGCGCTCCCGATCGCCGCATTCTGGTCGTGACGCCTCGTCGCCGCGCGCCCGCCCCGATACCGTGGCGTCATGCCGGTGCTCGAACCGCCAACCCCGCGCGCGCTGCGCGATGAGCTGCTCGAGCTCGTGCGCTTGGATCTGCTCGGACCCGCGGGCGGCGAGAGCGAGATCGTCGACGAGGCGCGCGTCAGCGACCGCTACCTCGTGGGACTGCTCGCGCCGGGTGGAAGCACGTCTGCCGAGCCGCAAGACGAGCGCTTCGGCGGCGTCGACGCCGACGCCGAGTCGGGCGAGGCCGAGGACGAGCCGGCCCAGGCCTCGCTCTTCCCGTCCTCGTTTGGGCTCTCGTTCCGCGTCGACGCCGCGACGACGGCGCTGCGCGTGCGCGCGGAGTGGGGGGCCTACGCACGCGAGAAGCCCGAGGACAAGACCGTCTGGCAGCGCCGAGCGGCAGGCGGCGACGTGCGCATCGACCTCACGGCGCGGCCCGCTTCCGCGGCGCCCGACTCGGCCGAGCCGGAGGTGACGGTCGAGGCGAGGGTGCGCGCGGTCGAGGGCGGCGCGCGCTCGGTCACGATCTTCTTGCGCAATGGACAGCACAAGCCCGAGCGGTCGAGCGATGCCGCCTGGCTCTTCCAGGTCGCGCTGACCGTCACGGGCGCCGGTGGCGAGGCCTGCTTCCTCGCGCGGGAGCCCGCCGAGCGCGATCCCGACGAGGAGCGCGCCCAGCTCGCGCTCGGCTACCGCGAGCGCCTCGAGTTCGCGGTCGGGCACGGCGTCGCAGTCGACGCCGAGCCGGTTGCCGGCGACCCGGGCCGCTCGGCACAGCTGCGCACGGCCGCGCTGCCGGTCGCGACCGTTCGCGTGATGGCGCCGCCGCAGGCGGGTGACGAGAGCGACGAGCTGCGACTGCTCGCCGCCGTCGAGCTCGACATGAGCGCGCTCGCCGAGGCCGACGATGTCTCGCTCGCAGCGGCGCTCGATCCCCTCGCGCTCGCCTATGCGAGCTGGATCGAGCGGCAGCGACTGCGGCTCGCGAGCGGCGTCGACGGGCTCGCTGCGCACGCCGAGGCCGGCGAGCGGTCGCTCGACGAGTGCGAGCGCGCGCTCGGGCGACTGCGCGAGGGCATCGCCCTGCTCGCCCGCGATGCCGACGCCGCGACGGCGTTCCGCTTCGCCAACCGCGCGATGGCCGATCAGCGCGTGCAGTCGAAGTACGCCGAGCACCGCCGCCGCGGGGGAGTCGAGCCGCTCGAGTCGTTCGACGAGCCCGAGAACCGCCGCTGGCGCCCCTTCCAGCTCGCGTTCATCCTGCTCAACCTCGCTCCGCTCGCCGACCCGCACCACGTCGACCGCGGCGCGGGCGCCGAGGCCACGGCCGACCTGCTGTGGTTCCCGACCGGCGGCGGCAAGACCGAGGCCTACCTCGGGCTGGCGGCCTTCGCCCTCGCCATTCGTCGGCTCCAGGGGGAGCTCGGCGGACGCCGCGGCGATGCCGGTGTGACCGTGCTGATGCGCTACACGCTGCGCGTGCTCACGCTGCAGCAGTTCCAGCGTGCCGCGGCGCTTGTCTGCGCTTGCGAGGTGCAGCGCCGCGAGGCGCCCGAGCGCTACGGCGCCGAGCCGTTCCGGATCGGTCTGTGGGTCGGCGGGCGCACGACCCCGAACTCGATCGCGGCGGCAGTCGAGGCGATGCGGGCCGAGCTCGGTGAAGGCTGGGTCGCCGGAGGATCGCCGCGTCAGCTCACGAGCTGCCCCTGGTGCGGATCGGAGATCCGAGCCTCCGACGTGAAGGGCGAGCCGTATCCCGGCGGCCGCGCGCGAACGGTCACGTACTGCGGCGACACGCTCGGGCGCTGCGCGTTCTCGAGTGCAGGCTCGCCCGGCGAGGGCCTGCCCGTGCAGACGGTCGACGAGGAGATCTACCGTCGCCCGCCGTCGGTGCTGATCGCGACCGTCGACAAGTTCGCGCAGCTGCCGTGGAAGGGCGAGACGCAGACGCTGTTCGGCATCGTCAGCGGCCGCTGCGAGCGGCATGGCTTCCGCAGCCCCTCGCTCGAAGATGCCGACAGCCACCGCGCGCAGGGAGCGAACCCCGCGGCGAGGACCGTCGATCCCGAACGCCTTTTGCGGCCTCCCGACCTGATCGTGCAGGACGAGCTGCATCTGATCTCGGGCCCGCTCGGCAGCATGGTCGGGCTCTATGAGACGGTGATCGACGAGCTCTCGACCTGGCAACTCGACGGACGCGCCGTCCGTCCCAAGGTGATCGCCTCGACCGCGACGGTGCGACGAGCGCGCCAGCAGGTGCATCGCCTGTTCCTTCGCGACGTCTCCGTATTCCCGCCGCCGGGGCTCGACGCCTCGGACAGCTTCTTCGCGCGAGAGCGCGCCCTCTCGGACGAGGCCCCCGGCAGGGCCTACCTGGGCGTCTGCGCGAGCGGGAGGCGCCTCAAGGCCGTGCTGATCCGCGTCTACGTCGCCTATCTCGCCGCTGCGCGCCTGCTCTACGAGCGCCATGGCCCGCTTGCGGACCCCTGGCTGACGCTCGTCGGCTACTTCAACTCGATGCAGGAGCTCGCCGGCATGCGGCGCCTCTGCGACGACGACGTGCGCTCGCGGCTGCTCAACGCCGATGCCCGAGGCCTCGGGCGGCGCCTGCTCGCCGAGGGCTCGGTGCTCGAGCTGACCTCACGCATCTCGGCGCGCGAGATCCCGAAGACCCTCGATCGGATGGGCCTCGCCTTCCCCGCTTTCGCGGACCACAAGCCGCGTCGCGACGGCCCCCCTCGATGTCCTCTTGGCGACGAACATGATCTCGGTCGGAGTCGACGTCTCGCGGCTCGGCCTGATGGTCGTCGCCGGCCAGCCCAAGATGACGAGCGAGTACATCCAGGCGACGAGCCGCGTCGGCCGCTCGGCCGATGCCCCGGGAATCGTCTGCACGGTCTACAACTGGGCCCGTCCGCGCGACCTCTCGCACTACGAGCGGTTCGGGCACTACCACGAGACGTTCTACCGGCACGTCGAGCCGCTCAGCGTGACGCCGTTCGCGCCACGTGCGATCGACCGCGGCATCGTCGCCCTGCTCGTCGCGCTGATCCGGCTGCGCGCGCCGCATCTGAACGCGGACGCAGCGGCCGCCGAGCTGCTCGCCGAGGATTCGGCTGAAGCGATCGAGGTCATCGCGCGCCGCGCCGGCGATGTCGCGAGCCCTGCCGCCGCCGCGTCGGTTCGGGCCGTGCTCGAGGCTCGCATTGACGACTGGCTGCACGAGTCGCAGCGCCTCGCCGGCCAAGGGGCGCGGCTCAGCTACGAGCGTCGCGACGGCTCGACGATCCCGCTGCTCGCCAAGCCCGACGGTTCGAGCTGGGGCGCATTCACGTGCCTCAACTCGCTGCGCGACGTCGAGCCGACCGTCGCGCTGATCCTGGGAGAACCATGAGGGTCGGCGAGGTGCGTCCGAGCGCGGCTGTCAGCCAGTTCGGAATCGGCAGCGTGATCGACCTGCCGCACCTCTCGGTCGTCGTCTGCGGTCTCGACCGCTGGCCGGTCGACCTCACGCGCGACGCGATCGACGAGCCGCGCCTCGTCGCGGCGATCCAGCAGGCGATCCCGACCGTGACGGCGCTCGTGCGGCCGCCGCGCAGCCCCGGTGACGACGGCGGGCGCGTGCGTGCGCGCACGACGGCCGATGTAGTCGGCATGCCGGTGCTGGCGTTCCCGCGCTGGCTCGTCTGCCCTCGCTGCCGCCGGCTCGCCTCGCTCGACTCTGGGCTGTTCCTGCTGAAGGCGAATCGCTTCGCGCCGCATCGCACCGCCTACGTCCACGAGGCATGTCCGAAGATCGGCAGAGGGCGGCCGCCGATCGTGCACCCGGTGCGATTCGTCTCGATGTGCGAGCACGGCCACCTCGACGACTTTCCCTGGCACGCGTTCGTCCACCGTGGTGCCGAGACGGCCTGTACAGGCCGCTTCACCCTGCGCGACTCGGGTCCGAGCGGCGAGGCCTCCGAGGTGCGGGCCTACTGCGACGAGTGCGGCGCGTCCAACTCGATGGCGCAGGCCTTCGGCGACGAGAACCGACGCGCGCTGCCCCCCTGCACGGGCCGCCACCCACACCTCGGCACCGCGGAGGAGTGCACGAACCCGCGCGGCATGCGCGCCATGCTGCTCGGCGCCTCGAACTCGTGGTTCGCGGCGATCCGCTCGTCGCTGACGCTGCCGGACGGACGCAGCGAGCTCGAGCGCGAGGTCGAGCGCCTCTGGGAGCCCACCCTGCGGCACGTCACGAACTTGGAAGTATTGAGTGCCTTCCGCGCGAGCGGCCAGCTCGAGACGCTCGCACGCTACTCCGACGCCGACGTGCTCGCCGCTGTCGCGCGCCGGCGGGAGCCGGCCGGGCCTGCCGCTGCCGGCGACCTGCAAGCCGAGGAATGGCAGCGGCTGGCTGGAGCCGAGCTTCCCGCGCATCGTGATCTCACGGCGTGTGCCGCTGAGCTCGCCCCGCTCGCCGAGCGGTACGTCGAGCGGGTCGTGCTCGTCGAGCGGCTGCGCGAGGTGCGCGCGCTGCTTGGGTTCACCCGCATCGAGTCGACCTTCGACGTGGAAGACGATCAGGTGATCGTGCCGCTGGGACCGCCGCCGCTCACGCTGCTGCCCGCCGTCGAGGTGCGGGGCGAGGGCATCTTCCTGCGCTTCTCCGAGGCCGCCGTGTCGGCCTGGTGTGCCCTGCCTTCGGTACGAGATCGCGAGGCGAGTCTGCGCGCGGCGCACGCCGACTGGCGGACGGCGCGCAACGCGCCCGACCCCGCGGCGGGCTTCCCCGGGATGCGCTACGTGCTGCTGCACACGTTCTCACATGCGCTGATGCGCGGTCTCGCGCTCGAGGCGGGGTACGCCCAGGCCTCGATCCGCGAGCGCATTTATGCGCGCGACACC
>JANMWV010000019.1:0-11569 GCA_031394165.1 Actinomycetes bacterium | reverse complement strand
TTCCGACTGCGAGCATGACAGCCATGAGGCCGACACAGCAACCGGCGCACCACGCTCCGTTCTCGGCACCCATCCGAAACGCGCCCGGGAGACCGTCGCGCCAGCCGTGGAGGATCCGCGCGAGCGGCGCCCTGCAGACGTCGAGGCAGCGCCGCTTCAGCGGCGTCACCTGATAGACGGCCGCCGTGCCGAGCACGCCCGCGACGGTGATCCTGCCGTGGGAGCCCATCAGGCGCCCGCCGGCGGCGGCGTCCGCGACCACGGCGAGCCCGCCGACCGCGAGCCAGACAGCGAGATAGCCGGAGGCCAGCACGGCCGTCCGCACTCTCGACCGAACGGCCGCGTAGTCCAGCCGGAAGAGCGGCAGCTCGCTCGGCAGCATCAGGCCCGCCATCGCGGCGGTCCAGGCGAAAAGGAAGGCCGGATCGGCCGTCTCTGGGCGCATCGGGGGACTGTACCCTGGTCGTGTGGACTCGCTCAATGTCTTCTCGGAGGCAACGCGCGACTGGTTCACCCGCACCTTCGACGGGCCGACGCCGGCGCAGACGAAGGGCTGGCCGGTCATCGCGACCGGCGCGAGCACGCTGATCCAGGCGCCGACGGGCTCGGGGAAGACGCTCGCCGCGTTCCTGTACGCCATCGACCGGCTCACGCCGACGCCGGGTCAAGGGCTGCGCGTGCTCTACGTCTCGCCGCTGAAGGCGCTCAACTACGACATCGAGCGAAACCTGCGCGGGCCGCTCGCGGGCCTGCAGTCGCAGTTGAGCGTCGCGGTGCGCACGGGCGACACGCCGCAGAAGGAGCGCGCCGCGATGTTGCGGCATGCGCCCGACATCCTGATCACGACGCCGGAGTCGCTCTTCCTGATGCTGACGTCGCGGGCGCGCGAGCTGCTGCGCACGGTCGACACCGTGATCGTCGACGAGGTTCACGCTGTTGCAGGCACGAAGCGCGGCGCGCATCTGGCGCTCTCGCTCGAGCGGCTGGAGCGCCTCGTCGGCGACCGGCCGCTGCAACGCATCGGTCTATCCGCGACGCAGCGCCCGCTCGAGGAGATCGGCCGCTTCATCGGCGGCGGGCGGCCGGTGCAGCTCGTGGACGCCGGTGTCGCGAAGCAGCTCGACCTCGAGGTCGTCGTCCCGGTCGAGGACATGCGCGAGCTCGGGTCGACCGGCGCGCTGAACCAGCAGCGCCAGGAGGCAGACGGCTCGTACATCACTGCCGGGATGGAGGTCGGCTCCAACTCGATCTGGCCGTCGATGTACCCGGCGCTGCTCGAGCTCGTGCGTGCGCACCGCTCGACGATCGTCTTCGTGAACAACCGCCGGCTCGCGGAGCGGCTGGCGCTGCGGCTGAACGAGTTGGCGGAAGAGGAAGTCGCGCGCGCACATCACGGCTCGCTGGCGCGCGAGCAGCGAGTCGTCATCGAGGAAGACCTGAAGGCGGGCCGCATTCCGTGCCTCGTCGCGACGTCGTCGCTCGAGCTCGGCATCGACATGGGCGCCGTCGACCTCGTCATCCAGGTCGAGTCGCCGAAGTCGGTCGCGCGCGGCCTGCAGCGCATCGGTCGAGCGGGTCACACGCTCGAAGCGGTGTCGAAGGGGCGGATCTTCCCGAAGTTCCGTGCCGACCTGCTCGAGTCGGCGGTCGTTGTGCAACGGATGCGCGCGGGCCTGATCGAGGAGACGCAGATCCCGCGCAACCCGCTCGACGTGCTCGCGCAGCAGATCGTCGCGATCTGCGCCGAGGAGGAGATCGAGGTCACCGAGCTGCACGCGCTCGTTCGCGGCGCGTATCCCTTCGCCGAGCTCTCGCGGTTGCAGCTCGAGAACGTGCTCGACATGCTCGCGGGGCGCTATCCGTCGGACGAGTTCGCCGAGTTGCGGCCGCGCATCATCTGGGACCGCACCGCCGGCGTCGTGCGCGGCCGCGAGGGTGCGCGCCGTCTCGCGGTGACGAACGCGGGCACGATTCCCGACCGCGGGTTGTTCGGCGTCTTCATCGTCAACGGCGGCGGGCGCGTCGGCGAGCTCGACGAGGAGATGGTCTACGAGGCGCGTGCCGGCCAGGTGATCATGCTCGGCGCCTCGTCGTGGCGGATCGAGGAGATCACGCGCGACCGCGTGCTCGTCTCGCCGGCGCCGGGTGTGCCGGGATCCGTGCCGTTCTGGAAAGGCGAAGGAGTCGGTCTGCCGTACGAGTTGGGCGAGGCGATCGGCACGTTCTCCCGCATTCTCGCTTCTAAGCCTGTACAGACCAGACTGACCATGCTCGAGCAGATCGGTCTGTCCAGGTTTGCGGCTCAGAATCTGTCGACGTACCTCGAGGAGCAACAGCGCGCGACGGGCGTGGTCCCTTCGGACCGCACGGTCGTCGTGGAGCGGTTCCGCGACGAGATCGGCGACTGGCGCATCTGCATTCTCACGCCGTTCGGCGCGCGCGTGCACGCGCCGTGGGCGATGGCGGTCGGCGCGCGCCTGCGCGAGTCGCTCGGTATCGAGGTGCAGTCGATCTGGTCGGACGACGGCATTGCGTTCCACCTGCCCGACGCGGACGCGCCGCCGGCGACCGAGCTGCTGCTGCTCACGTCGGAGGAGCTGGATGAGCTCGTGCTTGCCGAGGTCGGGCAGACGGCACTCTTCGGGGCGCGGTTCCGCGAGAACGCGGCGCGTGCGCTGTTGATCCCGCGCCGCCGCCCGGGTGAGCGCTCGCCGCTGTGGCAGCAGCGGCTGAAGGCGCAGAGTCTGCTCCAGGTTGCGCGCAAGTACCCGAGCTTCCCGATCGTGCTCGAGACGTATCGCGAGTGTCTGCAGGACGTCTTCGACCTGCCGGCGTTGAAGCAGCTGCTGCACGGTCTGCGCACGCGCGAGATCGATCTCGTCGAGGTGGAGAGCGCGAGCGCGTCTCCGTTCGCGTCGTCGTTGCTCTTCGACTACATCGCGACCTACATGTACGAGGACGACACGCCGCCGGCGGAGCGGCGTGCCCAGGCGCTCTCGCTCGACCGCGACCTGCTGAAGGAGCTGCTCGGCCAGGAGGAGTTGCGCGAACTGATCGACGTCGACGCGCTTGCCGAGGTGGAGGCGTCGCTGCGGCCGCAGGCGACGAATCCCGACCGCCTGCACGACCTGCTGCGCTTGCGCGGCGACCTACGTGTCGGCGAGTTCGACGAGGCGTACGCGGCGATCCTCGAGACCGAGCGCCGTGCCGTGCGCGTGCGAATCACCGGCGAGGAGCGGTTGATCGCCGCCGAGGACGCCGGGCGCTATCGCGACGCGCTCGGCGTGATGCCGCCGTCCGGGTTGCCCGACGTCTACCTCGAGGGCGGACCCGATTCGCTACGCCGCCTCGTGCAACGGTACGCACGCGGTCGCGGGCCATTTACTACGGGTCAGATAACAGCGTGGTTCGGCGTCGACGTCGAGACTCACCTGCGCGAGCTCGAGCGTGAGGAGAAGCTCGTGCGCGGGGAGCTGCGACCGGGCGGCGTCGAGCGGGAATGGTGCGATCCCGAGGTGTTGCGCCGCCTGCGGCGCGCGTCGCTCGCCGCGCTGCGGCGCGAGGTGGAGCCGACCGAGCAGGCCGCTCTCGGCCGCTTCCTGCCGAACTGGCACGGCATCGACCGGCGCGCGACGCTGCGCGAGGCGCTGATCCCGCTGCAGGGGCTGGCTCTGCCGGTGTCGTTGTGGGAGTCGGAGGTGTTGCGGCGGCGCGTGCCGTCATACCGGCCTGAGCAGCTCGACCAGCTGTGCGCGTCGGGCGAGCTCGTGTGGGTCGGTGCCGGGCTCGACCGCGTCGCCGTGTTCTTCCGCGACGACGCGCCCGTCCTCGGGCAGCCGTCCGCTGCAGCGCGGCCCGACGGTGCGCCGCACGATGCGCTCCGCGCGGCGCTCGGGAACGGCGCGCTCTTCTGGTACGACCTGCTCGAGCAGACGCAGCTCGAGGATGCGATCGCGCTGCCGGCGCTGTGGGATCTCGTGTGGGCCGGCGAGGTGACGAACGACGCATGGCAGCCGCTACGCGCGGAGCGCCGCTATCAGGCGCCGCGCGCAGACCGTCGTGTGCGGCGGTTCTCGCGCGTGCGCGCGGCGGCGGTGACCGCGACGCAGGGTCGCTGGTAGCCCGCGGCCCCGTTGTTCGCGGGCGAGCCGGATCGGCGTGCGCTTGCCGAGTTGCTGCTCGAACGGCAGGGCATCATCACGCGTGACGGCGTTCGCGGTGAAGGCATCCCCGGTGGATACAGCGCGGTGTACCAGGAGTTGCGTGCGCTCGAGACGCTCGGAACCTGCCGGCGCGGCTACTTCGTCGAAGGGCTCGGCGGGGCGCAGTTCGCGCTCGGCGGCGCGGTCGAGCGGCTGCGCGAGCTGCGGCCGCGCGAAGGGGAGGAAGTTGAGCCGCTCGTGCTCGCAGCCGCCGACCCGGCGCAGCCGTACGGCGCCGCGCTGCCGTGGCCCAAGCGTGCGGGCGCGCGCGCAGCGCGTGTCGCGGGCGCGCACGTCGTGCTGCTCGGCGGCGAGCCGGCGCTGTTCGTCGAGCGGGGCGGACGGTCGCTCGTCCCGCTCCGCGAACCGGAGGAGGAGTGGCTGCGCGAAGCCCTCGCAGCGCTGGTCGCGCACGTGAAGCGCGGCGGCGCGAAGCGGCTCGCGGTGGAACGCTTCGACAGCGACCCGGTGGTCGACTCGATGATCATGCCGCTGCTCGTGGAAGCGGGCTTCCTCGCCGGCCCGCGCCGTGCCGTCCTGCGCGCGTGAGGATGTCGCGAGCCTCTCGTGACGGGGACTGTCCCCGTCACGACTTCCTGACGGGTGCTGCCTCGGTCTCGGCGACGAGCGTGCGCACGAGCTCAGCGACCGGCAGCTCGCGGGCGCGCGGCGCTCCCGTGCCGCCGAGATAGAAGCCGTACCCGTCGACGCTCGAGAGATCGCCGATCACCGCGCGCTGGAGGGGAAACGGCAACGGCGCGCCCGCGTCCATGAGCTCCTCGAGGAACGGCGTGCGCGCCACGCGTGCGTGACGGCCGCTGTACGCAGGCGTCACGATCGACTCGCGGGCGCGCAACGCGTCGAGCCATACGCGCGGTGTTTCGCACTCCGGGGTGAAGAGAAACGCCGTCCCCAAATGCACGCCCTGCGCGCCCGCATCGAGTGCAGCCGCGATGCCGGCGCCGTCCACGATGCCGCCCGCTGCGAGCACCGGTGTCGAGACGGCGCTCACGACTGCCGGGACGAGCTCCGCGAGTGGAACGAGCGCGTCCTCGAAGGAGCCGAGGAACGTGCCGCGGTGGCCGCCCGCCTCCGCGCCCTGCACCACGATGACGTCGACGCCGCTCGCCTCGAGCGCCTGAGCCTCCACAACCGTCGTGGCCGTGCCGATGACCACGATGCCCGCAGCGTGCAGCGGCGCCGGATCGATCGCACCGAAGGTCGAGCTGAACACCGGTGGGCGCTCCTCGAGCACCACCGCGAGCTGATCGGCGAACGACCACAGTGCAGACCGCTGCTCCGGCGCCTCGCCGAGCCCCGCACGCTCACGGTGCGGCGCGAGCATCGCACGCAGCGCGACGACGCTCTCCGCAGGCGCGTCCGGCCGCGGCAGCGGCGCGAAGAGATTGACCGCGAACGGCTCGCGCGTCATCGCCCGCGTCGAGCGAATCGCGTCGCGCAAGGCGTCCGCAGACAGGGTCGCGCCTGCGATCGTCCCCAGGGCGCCAGCGTTCGACACGATCCCCGCGAGCGCGGCCGACTGCGCGTTCGCCATCGGCGCCTGCACGATCGGGTAACGGACGCACAGCAGCCCGGCGAGCGGCGTGTCGAGCCTCATGCGGCGATGAGCTTGTAGCCGAGCCCGCGCACGGTGACCAGCCGCTCGGGCTTCGACGCATCTCGCTCGATCTTGCGGCGCAGGTTCGAGATGTGCACCTCGCACGCGTGTTCGTCGCCGACGTGCTCGCTCGCCCAAAGATGCTGCATCAGCTCGCGCCGCGACACGACGTTTGCCGGCTGCTCGGCGAGTAACGCGAGCACCTTGAACTCCGAGAACGTGAGATGCACGCGCTCGCCGTCGACGAGCACCTCGTGGCGGCCGAGGTCGATGTGCAGGCCGCCGAGGCGGCGCACCGTCGTGACGCCGTTCGCGCGGTCGAGCTCCCGGCGCCGCAGGATCGCGCGCACGCGGCTCAGCAGCTCCGCCGTGGAGAACGGCTTCGTCACGTAGTCGTCGGCGCCGAGCTCGAGCCCGAGCACACGGTCGGACTCCGCATCGCGCGCTGTGAGCATGAGGATCGGCACGTCGCTTTCCGCACGCAGCGCGCGGCAGACATCCGTCCCCGACAGCCCCGGCAGCATCACGTCGAGGATGACGATGTCGTAGCGCCGCTCGCGCGCGGCTTCGAGCGCCGCCGCGCCGTCGACGCGCTCGTCCACGGCGAACCCCTCGCGCCGCAGCGTGAACGCGACGACGTCGAGCACGCCCGGGTCGTCATCGACGACGAGGATGCTCGCCTGTGGTGCGCTCATGCGGCCGGCACCGCCTCGCGCACGCGCGCCTGCTCGAGCACGATGCGCACTCGCGTTCCCTTGCCCGGCGCGGAGTCGAGCTCGATGCGCCCGTCGAGGCTGCCGACGGTCTGCCGGACGATCGCGAGCCCGAGCCCGAAGCCTTCTGCGTCGCGGTCCTTGCCGCGATAGAACCGGTCGAACACGTGCCGCTGCGTGTCGGAGCTCATCCCGACGCCCGTATCCTCGACCTCCACACGCAGCGTGCTGCCTTCGGCGTAGGCGCGCAACACGACGCGCCCTTGCCGCGTGTGCTTCGCGGCGTTCTCGCCGAGGTTGCGCAGCACCTGTTCGAGCAGGTCGCGATTCACGATCGCCGAGAGATTCGGTGCGCACTCGACCTCGACGGCAACGCCCAGAGGCGGATGCAGGTCGTCGGCAACCTCCTGGAGCAGCGGCCGGAGCGCGACGAACTCGGCGCGCGGTTGTTCCTGCCCAGCGTGCGCCCGCGCCAGCGTGAGCAGCGCACGGGCGAGCCGCGCGAGGCGCGCCGCCTCGCGCTCGATGTGTGCGAGAAACCGGTCGCGCTCGACCGGATCTTCCTTCGCACCGGCCTGCAGCACTTCGACCGCACCGATGATCGTCGTCAGCGGCGTGCGCAGCTCGTGCGCCGCGTTCGAGACGAACTCACGCTCGGCGAGCTCGCGGCGCTCCTGCTCGCTGAGATCGTCGAGCACGATCAGCACCATGTCTCCCTCGGGCTGGGCGGGGATGCCGACGACCGCGAGCGTACGCTCGTCATCGGGGCTGACGCGCGCCTGCGCAAGCGATGTGTCCGCGTCGAAGAGTCGCGCGGCGAAGTCACGCAGCGAGAAGCTGTCCCACGGGTCGGGCAGCGGATCGCCCTCGGTGAGGCGTCCGCCGAGCACGCGGCGCGCCTCGGTGTTCGCGAACTGCACGACGAGGTTCTCGTCGACGGTGACGACGCCCTCGTGCAACCGCTCCAGCAGCATGCGCAACCGGTCGCGTTCTCCTTCGATCTGCCGGAAGGAGCGGCGCAGCTGCCGGCGCATGCGCTCGAAGCTCTGCGCGAGCGCGCCGAACTCGTCGTGGACCTTGTAGCGGAGTGGCGATTCGAAATCGCCGAGTGCCATCGCCTCGGCCGCGGCCGAGAGACGGCGCAGGCGCAGCGCGATCAGCTGCGCGAGCAACAATCCGACCAGCAGCGAGCTCACGCCGGCGATCACGCCCGCGCGCAACGCCTGGTCGCTGACGATGCCGATCGCCGCGGCGACGTCGGGCCGGACGTTGAGCACGACGAGCGCGCCGAGACCGTTCCCGTGCAACGGCACCGCGGCCGCGAACACGCGACCGTCCGACGTGCTGCCGCGATACCGATCGCCGCGCAACGCCGCCCGCGCCGCAGCGCGCTCGAGTCGCGGCTCGTGGACGGCTCCCGTGCGCGGCTCGGCGGCGCCCAGGAGCGCGCCGTGATCGTCGTAGAGCCAGAGCTCCAGATCCTGGCGCCGCGCGACCGCGCGCAGACTGGCAACAGCTCTGCCCCGCCGCGCCGCGCCGGCGACGTCGGCGGCCGCGACGGACGCGCTGCCGAGTGCGAGCTCCTGCGCGCGGTCACGGAACGCGCTCTGCGACTGGCTCGAGAACTGCGAGACGACGAGCGCGGTCGATACCGCGGCGACGAGCGCAAACGCCACGCCGAGCCACCAGCGGACGCCGATGAAGCGCCGGGTCATGGCCCAATCGTAGGCCTCTGAGCTCTGCCTGTGTAAGGGTTGCGGGCCGGCCGAGCGCCGTAGGCGTAGGTGATACTCGGCAGATGCACCTCGACCTCGCGCCGTTTCTCGTGCTCTCGATCCTGCTGATCGTCATCCCCGGCCCCGACACGGCGGTCGTGACGAAGAACGCGCTGCTCGGCGGCCGGCGCGGCGGCGTCTTCTCCGCCGTCGGCGTCACGCTCGGTCTCGCGGTCTGGACGGTCACCGCGGCACTCGGGATTGCCGCGCTCCTGCACGCGTCGTCGGTCGCGTTCCTCGCGCTGAAGCTCGCAGGCGCGCTGTACCTCGTCTGGATCGGCATCCAGATGCTCCGCGCGCGCAGCGCGGTCTCGCCCGACGGCGCGACCGGCCGCCCGGCCGGCCGGAGGGCCTTGCGCCAGGGGCTGCTCTCGGATCTCGGCAACCCGAAGATCGCGGTCTTCTTCACGAGCTTCCTGCCGCAGTTCGTGCACGGCGACAGCAGCACCTTCGCGTCGCTGCTCGTGCTCGGCCTCATCTTCTGCGTGCTGACGCTGGCCTGGCTGACGCTCTACGCGATCGTCGTCGGCCACGGCTCGACGTTCCTGCGGAGGCCCCGAGTACGTCGCGTGCTCGACCGGTTCACCGGCGTCGTGCTCGTCGCGTTCGGGATCCGGCTCGCCTTCGAACATCGGTAGAAGGAACACCGCCACCGGCGTCGTAGAGCGGAAGTTGCGATGCGTTCACCGCACCTCTACGACACGTTGCGCCGTTTTTGCCTCGGCGCCTTCGCAGCGTTTCACCGGGATCTCGACTCCGGCGCCGATCTTCCCTTCTCCTTCGAGGAGCACGGCTCGTACGGGCGGCCGACGCTGTATGAATACCGCCCGCTCGTGCGCGGCTTCGTCGAGGCGCGTGTCGACCGTCTCTACGCGCGCGACGACGTGCGTTCCGCCGTCGCCGATCTCCAGCGCGAGCCCGCGGCGCGCATCTTCGCGCGTGCGCACGAAGGCGTCACTCCCGACGAGTCGCGCGCGCTCTATCGCAGCGTGCTCGTGCCGCTGCTCGTGCGCACCGCCGAAGGGTGCGGCGGCTTCGACTGGGACGACCAGGCCTTCGACCGCGCCTACGCCGAGCTCGAGGAGTCGCTGTTCGGCGACGGCCACGCGTACGGCGCTGTCGCACCGCTCGTCGGCGTCTCGTGCGGCGCCGGCATCGACCTCGGCGGCGGCATCCGCGTGCGTGCCGCCGCGGCGGGCGAGCTCGCCGCGATGTGGCCCGAGGCGACCGGCCTGCTCCCCCGCGATTTCGGCCGCGAGCCCGACCGCCTCTGCGTGCTCGAGCTCGAGCGCCCGCTCGACCGCGGCGCCGACGAGGTGCCGGACGCACCGGGCGAGCTCGCCGACGCCGTGACGGCGCTCCGGCTCGCCACCGCCGCTCCCGTCGCCGCAGGCCCCGTGCTCTTCGAGCGGCTCGACTGGCGCCCGTACGGCATCCGTCCGGTGCTGCCGATCGCCGCGACCGCGCCCCCCGGCGAGCCGACGCGGCTCGATCCGTTCCGCGCGTCGGTCGCCGTGCAGCTGCGCCCGAAGCTCGCGCTCGCGGACGACGACGCGAGCCTGGGCGATGCGCTCGACCGCTGGGAGCTCGCGCTCTTCCAGGACGACCCGTTCCGCGGCGAGCAGCTGCGGCAGGCGCTCGGCGCCGCGCTCGGCGACGGCGACGGCACCTGGGCCGCGGGCATGCGCGCCGCCGCACTGCTCGGCGAGACCGCACAGGAGCGCGCCGACCTCGTCGACCGCTTCCGCGAGCCGACGCTCGACCTCGTCCGCCGGCTGCTCGTCGCCGTGCTGCTGCACGGGAACCGCGCGAAGCTGCTGCGCGAGCTCGACCAGCAACTGCTCGGTCTCCGCGTAGCGCCCGCAGGCGTTGCGGAGTTGCGCGCGAGCTGACACATCTCGGCCGTTACGGTCGAGCAATGGAAGAGGCACACGCGCTGCTCGAACGACTCGAGCGCATCGAAGCCCTCGATCGCGAGGGCGCACCGCCCTCGGCGCTGATGCCCGAGCTGCGCGCGCTCGTCACCGAGGCCGAGGCGTGGGCGCGCCGAGAGGGCGATCCGGCCGCCGCCGCCGCAGCCGCTTCGTGTGCCGCCGCGCTGGTGGCCGATACAAGCTTGGCGGTGCGATAGTGCCCGCGTGACTCTTGCTCATTGGGACGACGTCGAGCCGCGGCGGCCGGAGCGCCGCGGCCTGGGCGGCGCGTGGCGCGACCTCGGCACGGCGGCCGGCTCGCGAGACGTCGGCCTGCAGCGGATCGAGCTCGGCCCCGGTGAGGTCTCGACACCCGCGCACGTCCACGGCGCCGAGGAGGAGATCTTCTTCGTCCTCGCCGGGTCGGGGCTCTCCTGGCAGGACGGGAAGACGTACGAGGTCGCCGCCGGCGACTGCATCATCCACCGCGCCCGCGCGGAGGCGCACACGCTGCGCGCCGGCGACGGCGGCCTCGACGTGCTCGCCTACGGCCAGCGAATCCACGTGGGCGGGGCGCACCTGCCTCAGGTCGGCATCCGCTGGCTCAGACCGTCCTGGGCCGAGGTCGGCCAGGGCGAGAACCCATTCGACCGCGAGCAGCACCTCGACTGGCCCGCGCCGGGCGACCGCCCGGCGTCGATCGTCGCGCTCGCCGACCTCGAAAGCGAGTACGGCGGCCTCGCGAAACGGCCCGCGGCCGCCGCGGGCGCCGAGCGCAGCGGCCTGAACTGGGTCGCCCTGCCGCCGAACGGGGAGGGCGCCCCGCCGCACTGCCACTCGGCCGAGGAGGAGCTCTTCGTGATCCTCGACGGCGAGGGCACGCTCGAGCTCTGGGCGGCGCCGAAACCGGGCGCCGTGCCCGCAACCGAGCCGCAGGAGACGCACCCGCTGCGGCGCGGCCACGTCGTCTCCCGGCCTGCCGGCACCCGCATTCCGCACTCCTTCCGCAGCGGCGAGGCGGGCCTGACCTACCTCGCCTACGGCACCCGCGAGCCAAATGACATCTGCTACTACCCGCGCTCGAACAAGATCTTCTTCCGCGGGGTCGGCCTGATCGCCCGCCTCGAGCCGCTCGACTATTTCGACGGCGAGCCGGGCTAGAGAAGCCTTACCCCGGCCTTACGCGAACCGGGGTACCGTGCGTCACCCGAACTAGGACTCATCTGCGCACCTCCAGCGCCGATACCGGAGTTGAAAACCTGTGCGCGCACTTCTCTCGAATAGAAAAGCCCAGATCCTGCTGAACGCAGGCTTCGGCGTGGTGCTCCTCATCGTCGCCTTCTTCAGC
>JANMWV010000013.1:0-2716 GCA_031394165.1 Actinomycetes bacterium | reverse complement strand
GCGGCTTCCAGAGGCCGCGGTGCGCAGGCAGCGCGCGGAAGCGAAGGTCGTCCCGCGCCACCGTCGTGCGCCACGTGTGCGCGTCGAAGGCGAGGAGGAGGAGCACGGCGCTGACGGTGGCGCAGAGGATCGCGAGCAGCGCATGCCGATGTCGGCGAACGTGCTTCATGCGGCGGCTCCGACCGAGAGGCGGCCGTTCCAGCGTTCGTTGCCGGCGAGGAGGAGCATGAGCAGGGCGCCGAGCGCGAGCAGCGCCCACGGCTGGCCGGCCGTGACTGCCTGCGCGCGTCGCTTGGCAGTGTGCGTGAAGACGCTCGGGTCGACGAACACGTTCTCGCCGAAGACCGCCGCGAAGTAGCGGAGATTCGACCGGCTCGCGAAGAGCGGCACGATGCGTACGGCGATGTGTGCGCGGTGCAGGCGCAGGGCCTCGGCGTCGAGCGTCGGCTGGTCGGCGGTTGCGTCGTCCAGGTCACTGACGATGAGGATGGCGCCGTGACGAACGTGTGCGCGCTTGAGCGCCTGACGCGCCTCGGTCAAACCCGACGCCACACGGGTGCCGCCGCTGAAGTTGCCCCACGGCGATTGCGCAAACACCGGCGTCGCGCCGTAGTAGCGCACGGGCGTGAAGTACGGAATGAACTGCAGCAGCGCACCGGGCGGTGAGTTCGGCGGCAGCAGCGAGTACGCCGTGTCGGAGAACATCACCAAGCCGATCGACTGGTTCGCGTCGACGATTCCCCGGAGCGTCGCGGCGACGCGGGCGTACACAGGCCCCGAGATACTGGCCGACATGTCGAGCGCGACCACACCCGTGCTCGTTCCCTCGGGAAAGACCGCCGCGCGTCCGCTGCCCGCCGAGCGGGCGACGTGCACGAGCCCGGCGAGCGTGCCGGCGAGCGCGAGCGCCAGCACGATTCGCAGGACGGAGGTTCGCAGCGCCGCAGGCCGTAGCTCCGGCAGTTCGGCGAGCTGTACCGGACGGCGCCTGCGGAGCGAGCCGAGCGGCCGGAGTCTCACTCCGCCGGCTCCTCGGCCGGAAGGCCTGCACCGCGCGCTCGCGCGGCGAAGGTCTCGACCTCCTCGTCCTCGGGCCTGCGGGACGACCACGCGAGCTCGCGCGCCGTGCGCGACAACTCGTCCACCTCCGGTTCCGGCGTCTCCACGCCGAGCTCGCCGGCGACGCGCTCGAGGGCTTTTCGCTCCAATGTCTCGTCGCCGCGCGCGTGTGCCCAGGCGAGGACCGCAAGCGCACGTTCGAGCGGCGTGCTCGCCGCCTCGCCGGGGACGCGCACCTTGCGCGGGCGGATCAGCCGGTACCAGCGCCACGCGAGCGTGGCCGCCGCGAGCAGTGCCGCGATGCCCGCACCGAGCGCGAGCCAGAACAGCAGACTCGGCGAGATGCGGTACGTCGGCGACGCGACGGGCGCGATGTGGAAGCGCCAGTTGAGGTGGTTCGTCTTCTGAAGGAACGTCGCAACGCCGGGGCTCACCTGCGAGACGACCTCGACCTTCGGCCACGTCGCGTCGATCCCGTACGCGGGCTTGCCGTTCATTGCGACGTACTCGATGTGGATCGTCTGGAAGCGGAAGATGTGGAAGCGTTCGCTGGGCGGCACGCGCGGCACGCACTCGCTCGTGATGCAGCGCAGCGTCCACGTCCACGTCACCTGCTGGAACCGGCCGACGCTGAACGCCGTCCGGATCGGATGGCGCAGGAGCCGGTACGGCGTGAAGTCGGTGGAAACGCGCAGCCGCTCGGGGTCGACCCACTTCGTGTCGGCGACGACGGCGAGCCGTGCAGTGACGACGTCGCCGAAGAGATGCACCTGCGGCGAGAGCGTCGCGTAGGCCTTGAGCGGCACGCCTTCGCCGACCGACGTCCCGGACGGGTAGTTCGGCAGGACGGCCGACGCGCGGACCGCACCGGTGAGCATCGCCGCCCCGGCGAGGAGGAGGACGGCTGCGCGCGTCATGCGAGCGCTCCGCGCCACATCTGGCGCAGATCGGCCCAGCGTAGGAACGAGGCGAGCACACCGCTGAGGTCGTGCGACGTGACACCGACGGGCTCCGTACCGAGCGAGCGGAAGTCGCGCACGAGCTCGCTCCAGCGCGCTTCGTTCTGCGCGCGGCGCGTGGCGGCCTCTTTCATCGTCAGCCGCACCGGCACGACGCGACCTGTCGCAGGGTCGGCGTAGGGAATTGTCACGCCGCCGACATCGGGGAACGTGCGCTCCCACACGGGATCCTGGATCACGACCGGCACGAGCTCCCAGCGGTGCTCGAGCGCGCGCTCCCATGTCCGCAGGTCGGGCGGTACGACGAAGTCCGACAGCACGAAGACGAACGCCTGCGTCGGCAGGTCGCGCCGGTGCTCGGCGAGGAACTCGAGCCCCTGCGAGACGGTGTCGTCGGGCGCGTTGAACGGGCGGTGCTCGAGCGCGCCCGGCTCACCGCGGTGCTCGCTGCGCGGCGGCTTCCAGAACGGCTCGCCGTCCGCGTAATCGAGGTAACCAGTGAGGCTGCGCGCTGCGACGGCGCTCTGTGCGATCAACTCGAGCGCGACGAGCAGCGCGCGCGGCTTGTCGAGGGGCCGAAGCTGTGACGCGGCGATCGACATGGACGCGCGGCGGTCGCAAAGCACGACGACCCGCGGCGCCTCGTCGGCGAAGCGCTCGCGCACGATGAACTCGTCCTCGCCGCGCGCGGCCGAGAG
>JANMWV010000152.1:0-7278 GCA_031394165.1 Actinomycetes bacterium | reverse complement strand
GGTCTTGAAGAGCGTCTCGTCGTCGACCATCACGGCGCCCTTGTAGGCCATGAAGAGCTTGTACGAGGTGACCCCCTGGTCGGGCAACTTCGCGAGGTCCTCGAGCGTGCCTCCTGTGTGGAGGTCCGTCACGCCGATGTGGAAGCCGACGTCGATCACCGGCTTGCAGCGGTCGAGCTTCTCGAAGTAGTTCTCGAGCGCCCCGGCAAACGTCGTGCCCGGCGCCTGCATGCAGAAGTCGATCAGGGTCGTCGTGCCGCCGAACGCCGCGGCGACCGTGCCCGACGTGAAGTCGTCGCAGGTGACGGTGCCGCCGAAGAACATCTCGATGTGGGTGTGCGGGTCGATCGCGCCCGGGATCACGTACTTGCCGGTCGCATCGATGACCTTGTCGGCCGCGACGTCGAGCGATTCGCCGATCAGCGAAATCGTGCCGTTGTCGATGAAGATGTCGCCGACGTAGTCGTCTGCGGCGCTCACGATCCGGCCGCCCTTGATCAGAACCGACATGAATCTCTCCCTTTCCTCGCTGGCTTGCGTTCTTGTATACGACTTCAGCTCTCTACCTGCAAATCGGGAACGTCAGGAGCAGCGGAATCCGAGCTTGACGGCCGCCTCGTGGGCGTCGGTGCTCGCGGCCAGCCACGCCCCGTAGGAGAGCCCCATCCGCGACCGCTCGTGCCTCTTCGCCGCCGCAAGCGCCTGCCGTAGGTACCCGTTCGAGCGGTCGACGAGAGCGTCGAGAGCTTTGACCCTGGCAGCCAACGATCTCGGCGGAACGACCTTGCGCACGGCCGCGGCCTGCGCCACGAGAAGCGGCAGCGCCTTCCCGACGGCTTGCTCCACCTCGGCGAACGACCTCGGGTCGGGCGGCGCGATCCTTGCGAGCTGCTTCGCATAGCTACGGCACACCTTGTTTGCGCGCGCGAGGTAGGCCGTCACCGTCGGCTCCTTCAGCTGCTCCGCCCGGAAGCCGAAGGCAACGCCTCTCCCCAGACCGACTACGGCAACAACAAGCGCAACCGCCAAGGTGACCGAGCGTGGCGTCATGCCGGAAGCGGGGCGACGGCTGTGCCGGCCGCCGCGAGATCGGGGCGCCGTTCATGCCAGTCTGTTGCGCGCTGGAACGCTGCCGCCGCGCGAAGCACGGTCGCGTCTCCACCAGGCCGTCCGGCGAGCGCGAGCCCCGTCGGCATTCCGTCGACGAAGCCGCAGGGCGCACTCGCGACCGGGGCTCCTGCGAGCGCCCACGGCGAGTTGTAGGGGATCACGGACAGCCGGTACGGGACGCGCTCGCCGTTCCACAGCACCGTGTCTTCGTCGATCAGCGGCGGCGCGACCGGCATCGTGGGCTGTGCGAGCAGGTCAAAGCGATCGAACAGCGGCAGTAGCCCGTCGAGGTACCAGCGCCGCGCCCGCACGCCGGTGACGTACGACGTCGAGGGCAGCAGCAGCCCGGAAAGCAGGCGGGCGCGCACGTCGGGCCCGTAGTCGGCGAGACGCGTCCGCAGCCACGGCAGGTGCACCTCGGACGCCTCCGGAAGCAGAATCGCCTGCAGGATCGTGCCGGCTTCCCCGAGTAACGGCACCTCGACCCGCTCGACAGCCGCGCCCAGCGAGCGTAACTCGTCCACGGCGGCGAGCACGCATGTTGCAACGGCGGGGTCGGCGCTTTCGAAAAGCTGCTCGACTACGCCAATGCGAAGCCCTGTGAGCCCACCAGCCAGATCGGGACGGTAGGACGGTGTAAGCGCCTCGAGCAGCAGGCTGCAGTCCTCGGCGCTCCGAGCGATCGGCCCGACGACGTCGAGCGTCCACGACACGGTGACGACGCCTCTCGTAGGAACGAGGCCGGTCGAAGGACGCAATCCCGTCACACCGCAATAGCATGCGGGGATCCGGATCGAGCCGGCCGTGTCGGTGCCAAGTGTCCCGGCAGCCAGGTCGGCGGCGATCGCCGCGCCACTGCCGCCGCTCGAGCCACCGCAGATGCGATCGGGCGACCACGGGTTGTGAGCCGGCCCGAAGTGAGGGCTCGTGGTCAGAGCGCCGTAGGCGAACTCGTGCGTGTTGAGCTTGCCGAGCACGATCGCTCCTGCGGCTCGGAGGCGGGCGACCGCCTCCGCGTCGTGTACCGCGATGTTGTGCCGCAGGATCTCCGAGCCCGCCGTCGTCGGCACACCGGCGACGTCGATGACGTCTTTGATCGCGACGGGGACTCCGTGCAGCGGGCCGTCGACAGCGGCGTCAGCCTCGGCGAGCGCCTCCTCAGCGCGAACCGAGAGGTAGGCGTTGAGCCCCCTCGTCGCCTCGATCCGGTCGAGGTAGGACTGCACCGCCTCCCGCGGGGAAAGCTCGCGCGCCCGCAGGCGCTCCACCAGCCGGGCAATGCTCATCGTGCCGGTTCGATGCCCTTGGGCAGCCGCTGCTCGATCTCCGCGAGCGCCGGCACAACTCGGTCGACGAAGCCGCGCACCGCCTCGAGGTCGGCATCCGTCGGCGAAACCCCCTGTCGCTCGCACAGCGCACGCAGCACCTCGAGCTCGGAGGGAACCTGTACAGCGGGGTACACTTACGCCGATGCCGATCTACGAGTACAAGTGCTCGACGTGCGAGGCACGTTTCGAGGAGCTCCTCTCGCCATCGACGAAGCCTAGCCCGCCCTGCCCGCAGTGTGGCTCTTCAGAAGTCCAGAGGCTGATGTCGCAGATCAACGTCGAATGGCTCCCGAGCGACGTGAACTGGCATCGAGTCGGCAGTTCCTGGGACTGAGCCAGCCGATGCCGTACACCGAGATCGAAGAAGGCATCGAGCTCTATTACGAGCTGACTGGTCCGGACGGGGGACCCGTTGTGATCCAGTTCGGCGGCGGCCTCTTCGGCCGGCACAACTTCGGCGCCGTCAACGACGGCTTCCGGGAGAACGGGTTTAGGCTCCTCTCGTTCGACGCCCGCGGCTACGGCGCCTCATCGAGCCCGCGTGAGCCGTACACGATCGAGGGCTGGGCCGCCGACGGATCGAAGCTTCTCGACGCGCTCCACCTCGACCGCGTGCTCGTGCACGGCACCTCGATGGGCGGCATGATTGCCATCGCTTTCGCAGCGTTGTACGGAGCACGGACCATCGCAGCCTGCGCCGACGTCGCTTTCGCCAAGCCGGACGTGTACCGCCGGACCCTCTTCCGCGTCTGGCGACGGATGGCGGAGTGCATGCCGTGGGACGACTTCTCCGATCACGTCACGACTCAAGCGGTCGGGGCGAAGTTCCTCGAGTCCGAGGAGGGGAAGGACACCTTCCAGCTCGTGCGATCGGTGATCGGTCTCAACGACCCGTACACGGTGCGCCAGGCGTGCATCGCCATGGAGGAGATGGATCTCACCCTGCTCGTGCCGCAGATCGAGCGGCCGCTGCTGATGACGAACGGGACGTACGACATCCTCTGCCCGCCCGCGCTAGCCCCGTCAGGGCTCGGTGCTCGAAGAATGGCAGAGCTGAACCCGCTCATCACCACGCACGAGTTCCCGGACATCGGCCACGCCGACCTGCTCGAGTGCCCGGCCGACGCGGTGCGGATCGTGAGCGCGTTCTTCCGCGAACAGCTCTAGATGGGTGCGACCGCCGCTGCGACTGCAGCCCTGCTCTCGAACGGTTCGATGCCGGCAAGGTAGTCGAGCACCCGCTCGAGCGGCTCCACGTCGCCGAACTTGGCGTCGATGTCGAACAGGTTCCACTCCACGACGCCCGGCACCCGATCGCCAACGGCCTCGCGGACGACGATCGGGCGAAAGCCCTCGGCGATCGCGTCCTCGGTCGTGTGGCGAACACAGCCGGCCATCGTGACACCGGTGATGATCACGGTGTCCACGCCGTGAGCGTTCAGATAGCCGGACAGGAAGGTGCCGTGGAAGCCGCTGGCGCGCTTCTTGACGATCACCATCTCTCCCGGCTCGGGAGCGACGCGGCTGTCGATCTCGACGGCCTCCGTCCCGAGCGCAAGGAGCTCGACCGGGATCTTGTGCACCCACAGACCCATATCGGAGTTCGGACCCTCGACGTCCTCGTACGCGGTCGTCGTGTACACGATCGGAATCCCTTTCGCGCGGCCCGCCTCGTTGAGCGCCCGCACGGCCGGGATGATCGTGTCCATCCCGTCGCATGAGAACGCGTGGCCGGGCCTCGTCCACGCGTTCGCCAGATCTTTGTGGACGAGCGCGGGCCGCCGACCGTAGCCGATGCGTCGCTGAAAACCGCGCTCGCGGTAGATGCCAGTGTCGACGTCGAAGATCGTGCTCAGGGCCGCACGCACGTCCGCACCTGTATTCACGTCGTCTCCCTTGTCGTCGGCATCTGACCGAAGTCTTGCTACTTGAGCGGGTTTGTCCCCGCCATCCAGATGATCACCCGCTTGAACTTCCCGTCGGCGTCGAAGTCGAAGAAGTTGCAGTTGTGCATGTCGTTCTTCGAACCGTCCTTCAGCTCGCCGATGTAGCCCTGCTCGGTCGCGACCTTCCCGGCCGCCTCCTCGACCACGATGTTTCGGATCTCGTGGCGGATCCAGGCCGACGCGCCGAAGAAGTCGGTGAACATGCGCCGGATCTCGTCTGCGCCGGTGAAGGTGACGTGGTCGGTCTGCACCGTGACCGTGGCGTCGTCCGCGAAATGCGCCAGAACTGCGTCGACGTCCATCGCGTCCACGGCGTCGAAGTACGTCTGCGGCGCGGCGGCGAGGGCCTCACGCGTCCAAGTGACTGCGGTGGTTGACATGCCGATCCTCCTCCGGAGCTGGTGTGAGGTGATCCTATCGCGGTTGTCAGCGCGGCCGGTGCTCCGCGTGCCAGTGCCGCGCAATCGCCGCGCGCGTGGTCACCCAAACGTCATCGCGCTCGCGGACGTGCTGGAGAAAGCGGTCGAGCGCCCGCGCCCGCCCTGGCCGGCCGATGATGCGGCAGTGAAGCCCCACCGACATCATGCGGCCGCCCTCTTCGTGCAGCTGGTCGAACGAGTCGACGAGGTAGGCGAGGAAGTCGGCGGCGTTGACAAAGCCGTTCGGCAGCAGGAACTTGAAGTCGTTCGCGTCGAGCGTGTACGGGATGACGAGATGGTGCTGACCGCCGACGTCGACCCAGTACGGCAGCTCGTCGGCATACGAGTCGGAGTCGTAGAGGAAACCGCCCTCCTCGACGACGAGCCGGCGCGTGTTCGGGGAGATCCGGCCTGTGTACCACCCGACGGGACGGCTGCCGCAGGCGGTTTCGATCGCGGCGATCGCGCGGCACACGTGCGCGCGCTCCTCCTCCTCGGGCATCTCGGCGTAGTCGATCCAGCGCCACCCGTGGCTCGCTACCTCCCACCCTGCCTCGACCATGGCCCGCGCAACGGCTGGATTCCGCTCCAGCGCCTGGCCAACTGCGTAGACGGTCAGCGGCAGGCCGTGTGTGGTGAAGATGCGATGCACGCGCCAGAAGCCCGCCCGGCTGCCGTACTCGAACATCGACTCCGTGTTGAGGTCGCGGCGACCGACGGCCGGCGGTGCGCCTACGACCTCGTGCAGGAAGGACTCGGAGACGGGGTCGCCTTCGAGCGGTGTCCGCTCGCCTCCCTCCTCGTAGTTGAGGACAAAGCTCACCGCGGTCCGGGCGCCTCCGGGCCATCGTGGGTCGGGCGGTTGCCGGCCGTAGCCGATGAGATCGCGGCGCGTCACCCGCTGCGCCGTGCAATGGCCTCGATCTCTACGAGCACACCGGCGGGTAAGCCCGCCTGGACGGAGGTCCTGGCCGGATATGGCTCTACGAAGAACTCCCGGTAGACCACGTTGTAGTCCGGGAAGTCGTCCAGGTTGGCGAGGTACGCGTTCACCTTGATCACGTCGTCCATCGTGCAGCCGGCGGCCTCGACGCAGGCACGCACGTTCTCGAGCGTCTGCCGCGTCTGCTCCGCGATTCCCCCGGCGACCATGTTGCCGTCCGCGTCCGTGCCGGTCTGCCCCGCCGTGTAGACCACGTCTCCCGCTACCACCACGGGCGAGTAGGGCGGCTTTGGCTTCGGACGTCCCTCAGGTTGGAACGCTTGTCTCGACATGCGTCTCTCCTTTCCACTCGTGACCGAATACTCCGGAATCGCCGAGCGCGCGCACACGGTCGGTCGAGTAGCCGCACAGCTCCACGAGCAGCCGCTCGGTGTGCTCGCCGCGGAACGGCCCGCGAACCGGCTGGCGCTCGAGTATCTCGCCCTCCGCGGCGAGCCGTAGCGGGGTGCGGATCGAGCGCACCGGCCCGAGCGCTGGATGCTCGTGCTCGACGACGTCCTCCCGCGCGATCGTCTGCGGGTCGACGAGCGCCTCCTCCACGGTGTTGATGCGCGACGCTGGGACGCCCGCGGCGACGAGGGAATCGACCCACTCGTCCACCGTCCGTGTTCCGAAGGCCTCTTCCAGGAGAGGCACGAGCTCCTCGCGGTGCTCGTTCCGCCCGGCCATCGTCGCGAAGCGCTCGTCGTCGTTCAGCTCAGGGCGCCCGATCACGACGCATGTGCGCTCCCAGAACAGCTGCTTCGCCGCACCGAGCACGAACCAGCCGTCCGAGGCCTCGAAGTTCTGGAAGGGGACGATCGTCGGGTGGGCGGAGCCCCGTCGTCGCGGCGGCACGTACCCGTGGGTGGCCGCCCACGGGCCGATGTACATCAGTTCGTGCAGCGCGGTCTCGAACAGCGAGACGTCGCAGTCGCAGCCGGCGCCGTCGCGCCGCGCCCGCCAGATGCCGCCGAGCAGCGCGATCGCCGACGCGTAGCCGCCCGAGAGGTCGACGAGCGATAGCCCGCTCTTCGTCGGCGGCCCGCCGGGTTCGCCGGTGAGGCTCTGCCAGCCCGCAAGCCCCTGCATCATGTAGTCGTAGCCCCCTTCGGAGGCGCGCGGGCCGGTCATCCCGAAGCCGGACAGCGAGCAGCACACGATGGTCGGCTTGACGTGCTTGAGCTGCTCGTACGTGAGCCCGAGCTTCTGCGGCTGGTCGCCGCGGAGGTTCGAGTAGACGCCGTCGCACACCCGAACGAGGTCCTCGAAGACACCGCGGGCGGAGGGGTGGCGCAGATCGAGCGAGATGCTCTTCCCGGACGCTGTCTTCGCGCCCGAGGCCTCGAACTTCTTCGCCTGATCTTCGAACCAGGTCTTCTTCTCGCTGCCGTAGGCGATCGTCAGGGCCACGGGTGGCGAGCTCTTGTCGGGCCCTGCGCTGCCTGCCGTCGTTGCCGCTGCGGCCCCGTCTTGAGCAGCGGGCGTCGGGC
>JANMWV010000600.1:0-14139 GCA_031394165.1 Actinomycetes bacterium | reverse complement strand
GGAGCGGGGCGGCGGCGCGTGCCGGTGTACGCCTCGTCCGTCTACATCGACAGCGACGGGGCGATGGTCGATCAGACCGTCGAGCAGGTGAGCGCAGGCTTCACCGCCGTCAAGGTGAAGATCGGTCGCGACGCCGGTGCGGGCGGCCCGCGCGGCGACGTGCGCGCGCTCGAGGCGATCCGGTCGGCGGTCGGGCCCGACGTCGAGCTGATGGTCGACGCGAACGGCGCCTACGACGCGGCGACCGCGATCCGTGTCGGCCGCGCGCTCGCGGAGCTCGACGTGAAGTGGATGGAGGAGCCGGTGCCACCCGACGACGAGGCGGGCTACCGCCAAGTCCACAAGCGTGGAATCGTGCCGCTCGCGGCCGGCGAGAGCCACTTCGGGCCGTTCGGCTTCCGGCCGCTCGCCGTCGAGGGGCTGGTGGACTACGTCCAGCCGGACCTCGGGCGTTGCGGCGGGATCACCGCCGCCATGCAGGTGGCGGCGATGTGTTACGCGTACAACCGCCGCATCGCGCCGCACACGGGCTTCTCCGGCGGGCTGTCACAACTCGCGGCGCTGCACGTCGCGGCCGTCGTGCCCGGCCTCGACTCGCTCGAGTACATGTTCATCGACAACCCGGCCCGCGAGCTCTTCGTCGGCGGCTATCCGCGCGCGAAGCAGGGGTTCGTCGACGTGCCGGACGGGCCTGGGCTCGGCCTCGAGCTCGACCTCGACTACGTCGCCTCGATCGCCACGTGAACGCAGAGGAGAGATCGTCATGACCACTGGAACACGGACGAACGTTCTCATCGTCGGGGCCGGGCCCGCGGGAGCCGTCGCCGCGGCATACCTCGCCGAGCACGGCTTCGGCGTCGTCTGCCTCGAGCAGGGGAAGTGGCAGAACCCCTCGGACTATCCGGGGGACAAGGCCGAGTGGGAGCTGATCGCGCAGAGGTCGTGGCACCCGAATCCGAACGTGCGCGCGCAGCCCGCCGACTACCCGTGCGAGCTCTCGGAGTCGGACGTGAACCCGCTCATGTTCGCCGGCGTCGGCGGCAGCACCATTCTCTACGCGGCGCACTGGCTCCGCTTTCTTCCCTCCGACTTCCGCGTCCGCAGCCTCGACGGCGTCGCCGACGACTGGCCATACACGTACGAGGAACTGCTGCCGTATTACGAGCGGATCGACCTCGAGGTCGGCACCGCCGGCCTCGCCGGCGACACCGCCTACCCGCCAGGCGCGCCACCGCCGCTGCCGCCGCACCCGATCACGTCGATCGGGCGCACGGTCGCACAGGGTCTGAACACGCTCGGGTGGCATTGGTGGCCTGCCCCGAACGCGATCCCGACACGCGACTACGGCCACCTCAAGCAGTGCGTCCGCTACGGCACCTGCATGTCCGGCTGCCCCAACGGGTCGAAGGCGTCGTTCGACCTCGTCTCCTGGCCGAAGGCGCTCGAGCACGGCGCGCGGCTCGTGACCGGGGCGCGCGTGCGCGAGGTCACCGTCGACGCGTCCGGGCGCGCGACCGGCGCGACCTACGTCGACCGGGAGGGGCGCGAGCACCACCAGGCGGCAGACGTCGTGATCGTCGCAGCGAACGGCGTCGGCACGCCGCGCCTGCTGCTGCTCTCCACGTCGAGCCGGTATCCCGACGGCCTCGCCAACTCGTCGGGTCTCGTCGGGAAGCGGCTGATGATGCACCCGTTTGCGACCGTCACGGGTCTCTTCGACGAGCCGTTCGACAGCTGGGCCGGTCCCTTCGGTCAGTACATCCAGAGCATGCAGTTCTACGAGACGGACGAGTCGCGGGGCTTCGTGCGCGGCGCGAAGTGGGGCCTGATGCCGACGGGCGGGCCGCTCGGCGCCGCGATGTCGCCGTTCTCCACCGCCCAGACGCCCGCGGACGCCGAGCTCCATCGGCTCGTGCGCGAGCGGCTCGGCCACTCCACGATCTGGGGGCTGATCGGCGAAGACCTGCCGGAGGAGACGAACTACGTGACGCTCGACTCGACCTTGACCGACTCGGACGGAATCCCCGCGCCGAAGATCGTCTACCGCAACTCGGAGAACTCACGCGCGATGCTGCGCTTCCACGTCGACAGGGCACGCGAGTCGCTGGAGGCCTCCGGGTCGACGTCGACCTTCGAGGAGATCGGCGTCCCGGACTCCGGTTGGCACCTCCTCGGGACGACCCGCATGGGCGACGACCCGGCGACGTCGGTCGTCGACGAGTACGGCAAGACGCACGACGTGCCGAACCTCTACGTCTACGGGGGCAGCACGTTCCCGACCTCCTCGGGCGTCAACCCGACCGCGACGGTCGCGGCCACCACGCTCCGTTGCGTCGAGCACCTCGTGCAAGGGGCGCGTCTCCAGGACGTGTCCGCCTAGGCTCGTCGCTGCCGGCTTCGGTCGACAGTCGCGGCTTGCTCGAGGAACCGTGATCGTCGCCGACGCGTTAGCCTGCTCTCATGGTCGTCCGACCGGGCCAACGAGCATGAGCGACTCGATGCGGGACGTCACGCCGCTGCCGGACCTGCTGCACGGGCGCTCCCAGACCGGCGCGATCCGGGAGCGCCGACCCGTCTACGTCGACCTGCTGCCGCCGTGCAACGCCGGCTGCCCGGCCGGAGAGAACATCCAGGCCTGGCTGGCGCACGCGCTGGCCGGCCGGCACGAGGAAGCGTGGCGTCAGCTCGTCGCGGACAATCCGCTGCCGGCGATCCACGGGCGGGTCTGCTACCACCCGTGCGAGAGCGTCTGCAACCGCGCCAACCTCGACAGCGCCGTCTCGATCCATTCGGTCGAGCGGTTCCTGGGCGACCTCGCGCTGGAGCAGGGGTGGCTGCTCGACCCGCCACGGGTCAGAAGCGGCAAACGGGTGCTCGTGATCGGCGCCGGCCCGAGCGGGCTGTCGGCTGCGTACCACCTCGCCCGGCTCGGCCACGAGGTGGAGATCCGGGACACGGGCGCAGAGCCGGGCGGGATGATGCGGTACGGCATTCCCGCGTACCGGCTGCCCCGCGACGTGCTCGCCGGCGAGCTCGGCCGGATCGCGGCGCTTGGAGTGCGCATGACCTGCAACCACCGGGTCGAAGACCTCGCAGCCGAGCGGGAGGAAGGCAGCTTCGATGCGGTCTTCGTCGCCGTCGGGGCCCACCTCTCCAAGCGGATCGACATCCCCGCGGTGGACGCCGGACGCATGGTGGACGCGGTGTCGTTCCTGCGCCGCGTCGCCTCCGGCGACCCGCCCGCGATCGGTCGCCGCGTCGCCGTCTACGGCGGCGGCAACACCGCGATGGACGCCGCACGGGTCGCCCGCCGGCTGGGTGCGGACGAGGCGCTGATCGTCTACCGGCGCACCCGCGAGCAGATGCCGGCGCATCTCGAGGAAGCCGAGGACGCCGAGCGGGAAGGCGTGCGGATGAATTGGCTGCGGACGATCACGGCCTTCGACGGTCCGGAGCTGCAGGTCGAGCTGATGGAGCTCGACGAGTCCGGCTTCCCGCAGCCGACGGGGCGGTTCGAGACGCTCGCCGCCGACACGGTGATCCTGGCGCTCGGGCAGGAGACCGACACCGCGTTTCTGCGCGAGGTACCCGGAGTGGGGTTCGAGCGCGACGGCACCGTCCAGGTGTCGACGTCGCTCGAGACGGGATGTCCCGGACTGTTCGCGGGCGGGGATATGGTGCCGAGCGAGCGCACCGTGACGGTCGGCGTGGGGCACGGCAAGAAGGCGGCCCGCGCCATCGACACGTGGCTGCGCAGCGCCGCGGCCGAGAGCGCGCCGAAGCATCCTCTGGCCTCGTTCGACACGTTGCACCTCTGGTACTTCGGCGACGCCGCGCGCCGGCTGCAGCCCGAGATCGCGCCCGAGGTGCGGATCGCGGACTTCGGCGAGGTGGTCGGCGGCCTCTCCGCCGAGGAGGCGGTCTACGAGGCGGGGCGGTGTCTGTCGTGCGGCAACTGCTTCGAGTGCGACGGTTGCCTGGGCGCCTGCCCCGAGGACGCGGTGATCAAGCTGGGCACCGGGCACCGCTACCGGTTCGACTACGACCGCTGCACGGGCTGCGGGGCCTGCTTTGGGCAGTGCCCGGTACACGCGATCGAGATGGTCGCGGAGGGAGACTGAGATGCGCGCGACGCTCGACGGGAATGAGGCGGCGGCCTCGGTCGCCTATCGGCTCGACGAGGTCTGCTGCATCTACCCGATCACGCCGTCGTCGCCGATGGCCGAGCTCGCGGACGAGTGGGCGAGCCAGGGACT
The DNA here is from genome assembly GCA_031394165.1 of Actinomycetes bacterium. Classification (GTDB taxonomy): domain Bacteria; phylum Actinomycetota; class Thermoleophilia; order Gaiellales; family Gaiellaceae; genus Palsa-739. Next base: position 9,883 of record JANMWV010000600.1, on the reverse strand, counting down.
GACCAACGTCTGGGGCACGGTCCCGTCGGTGGTGGAGATGCAGAGCGAGGGCGGGGCGGCAGGCGCCCTGCACGGCGCCTTGCAGAGCGGTGCGCTGGCGACGACCTTCACGTCCTCACAGGGACTGCTCTTGATGATCCCGAACATGTACAAGATCGCCGGCGAGTTGACGCCGGCGGTGCTGCACGTGGCAGCCCGGTCGCTCGCAGCGCAGGGGCTGTCGATCTTCGGCGACCACTCGGACGTGATGGCCGTCCGCCAGACGGGATTCGCGCTCCTCTCCTCGGCGTCGGTGCAGGAGGCACACGACCTGGCGCTGGTCGCGCACGCCGCAACGCTCCGGACGCGGGTGCCCTTCGTGCACTTCTTCGACGGCTTCAGAACCTCGCACGAGCTGAACACGATCGAGCTGCTCTCCGACGACGACCTGCGCGCGCTCGTGCCCGCGGAGCTCGTCCAGGCGCATCGCGGCCGGGCGCTCTCACCGGAGCGGCCGTTTATCCGGGGCACGGCCCAGAACCCGGACATCTACTTCCAGGCGCGCGAGACGGTGAACCCCTTCTATGCCCGCATACCGGACGTCGTCGAGGACGCGATGGCGCGTCTCGCCGAGCGAACCGGCCGCCGCTACCACATCGTCGAGTACAGCGGGCATCCGGAGGCCGAGCGTGTCCTCGTGGTGATGGGCTCGGGCGGGGAGACGATCCGGGAGACGGTCGCTGCGCTCAACGCGCGTGGTGAACGTGTCGGCGTCGTCCAGGTGCGGCTGTACCGGCCGTTTCCGGCGCAGGCGCTGGTCGACGCGCTGCCGGCGACCGTGCGCCAGATCGCCGTGCTCGACCGGACGAAGGAGCCCGGGTCGATCGGCGAGCCGCTCTTCCTCGACACGGTCGCAGCGCTGACCGAGTCGTTCGCCGACGGCGAGCGTGCGGTCATGCCGAGGGTGGTCGGCGGCCGCTACGGCCTGTCGTCGAAGGAGTTCACACCGGGCATGGTCGCCGGTGTCTTCGACGAGCTCGCGGCCGAGCGGCCGCGACGCCGGTTCACGATCGGCATCAGGGATGACGTCTCGGGGCTGAGCCTCGACTACGACGCGGCGCTCGACATCGAGCCGCCCGAGACCGTTCGCGCCGTCTTCTTCGGTCTCGGCTCGGATGGGACGGTCGGCGCGAACAAGAACACGATCAAGATCCTGGGGGCCGAAGAGGGTATGCACGCCCAGGGCTACTTCGTCTACGACTCGAAGAAGTCCGGCTCGCAGACGGTCTCGCACCTGCGCTTCGGGCCGCTGCCGATCCGAGCGCCCTATCTCGTCGAGCGGGTGGGCTTCGTCGGCTGCCACCAGTTCGGGCTGCTCGACCGGGTCGACGTGCTCGGCCGGGCCGCCGACGGCGCGACCTTGCTGCTCAACTGCCAGCTCGCACCGGCCGAGGTGTGGGATGCGCTCTCCCGCCCGGTGCAGGAGCAGATCCTCGCCAAGCACGTCGACGTGTACGCGATCGACGCCGGGCGGATCGCCCGCGAGGTGGGCCTCGCCGGGCGCACCAACATCGTCCTGCAGACGTGCTTCTTCGCGCTCTCGGGCGTCTTGCCGCCCGAGCAGGCGGTCGACCGGATCAAGGCGGCGATCGTCAAGACCTACAGCCGACGTGGCGCCGAGGTGGTCGAACGAAACCAGGCCGCGGTCGACCGCGCGCTGGAAGGCCTGCACCGGGTCGAGGTGCCCGACCGCGCGACGGCCACGCGCGGGCTGCCGCCGGTCGTCCCTGCGCACGCGCCCGAGTTCGCGCGCACCGTGACCGCGGAGATGCTCGCCGGCCGCGGCGACGACCTGCCGGTCAGCGCACTGCCGGTCGACGGCACCTATCCGAGCGGCACGGCAGCCTTCGAGAAGCGCAACATCTCGGAGCTCGTCGCGGTCTGGGACGCCGACCTGTGCATTCAGTGCGGCAACTGCAGCTTCGTCTGCCCGCACAGCGTGATTCGCTCCAGGTTCTACGACAAGGCCGGGCTGGACGGCGCTCCGGCTGGATTCCGGTCGGCTCCGCTCGACGCTGTCGGCCTGCCCGACACCCGGTACACGTTGCAGGTCTACGTCGAGGACTGCACCGGCTGCGACCTCTGCGTCGAAGTGTGCCCGGTCACGGCGCCGGGCGACCCGGTTCGCAAGGCGATCAACCTCGCACCGCGCGAGCCGCTCGTTGCCGCCGAGCGGGACAACATCGCGTTCTTCGAGCGACTGCCTGCGACCGACCGGACGCGGGTCGACTTCGGCACGGTCCGCGGCACCCAGTTCCTGGAGCCGCTGTTCGAGTTCTCCGGGGCGTGCGCGGGCTGCGGCGAGACGCCGTACCTGAAATTGCTCTCGCAGCTCTTCGGCGACCGGCTGATGATCGCGAACGCGACCGGATGCTCGTCGATCTACGGCGGCAACCTCCCGACCACACCGTGGACGACCGACGCCGACGGGCGCGGTCCGGCCTGGTCGAACTCGCTCTTCGAGGACAACGCGGAGTTCGGGCTCGGCTTTCGGCTCGCCGCCGACCGGCACACCGATCTGGCCCGCCGGCGCCTGCGCGAGTTGGGCGAAGCGCTCGGCGCGGAGCTCGTGGACGAGATCCTCAACGCGCCGCAACTGCGGGAGTCGGAGCTGCGAGCGCAGCGCGAACGCGTGGCGGAGCTGAAGCGGCGGCTCGGCGAGCTGGAAGGAGCCGCCGTCACCGATCTGCTCAGCGTCGTCGACCACCTGGTCCGGCGCAGCGTCTGGATCGTCGGCGGCGACGGCTGGGCCTACGACATCGGCTCCGGCGGGCTCGACCACGTCCTCGCCAGCGGGCGCAACGTCAACGTGCTCGTGCTCGACACGGAGGTCTACTCCAACACCGGCGGCCAGATGTCGAAGGCGACGCCGCTCGGTGCGGTCGCCAAGTTCGCTGCGGCCGGCAAGACCGTGCCGAAGAAAGACCTCGCCTTGCAGGCGATCGCCTACGGCAGCGTCTACGTGGCTCGCGTGGCGATGGGCGCCGATCCACAGCAGACGCTCAGCGCCTTCCGCGAGGCGGAGGCCTACGACGGGCCCTCGCTCGTGCTCGCCTACAGCCACTGCGTCGCTCACGGCATCGAGATGCGAAATGGGCTCGACCAGCAGTACCGCGCCGTCGCCAGCGGCTACTGGCCACTGATCCGGTACGACCCGATGGTCCGGAGCGCCGGCGGCAACCCGTTCCTGCTCGACTCACCGCGGCCTCGCATCCCGCTCGCCGACTACACCAATCGGGAGTTGCGCTATCGCATCCTGACGAACACCGACCCGGCCGAAGCCGAAAGGCTGCACGCCCTCGCCGAGCAGGGTGTCGCGCAACGCTGGGACGTGTACGAAGAGATGGCGACCAGAGGCGCGCAGCACTTCGCACCCGACGCACGCAAGGAGCACTGATGAACCTGTCGACGCGCTACATGGGCCTCGTCCTGCGCAACCCGCTCGTCGCGTCGGCATCCCCGCTCTCTCAGACCGTGGAAGGCGTCGAGCGGCTGGCCGGCGCCGGCGTCGGTGCCGTCGTCCTCTACTCGCTCTTCGAGGAGCAGCTTCGTTGGGAGGCGGCCGAGAACGCGCGCCTCGTCGATGCCGGCGCCGACAGCTTCGCCGAGTCGCTCTCCTATTTCCCCGCCTCCGCAGAAGGCGAGCTCGGCCCGCGGCGCTACCTGAACCTGCTCGAGCGCGCCGCCGCCGCCGTCGACGTCCCGGTGATCGGCAGCCTCAACGGTGTGACGCCGGGCGGCTGGGCCGACTATGCCCGCGCGATGCAGGATGCCGGCGCTGCCGCGATCGAGCTGAACATCTATTACCTCCCCGACCCGCGCAGCTCGGGACGCGATGTCGAGCAGCGGCACGTTGACGTCCTGGCGCGGGTCAAGGACGCGGTCGACGTGCCGGTGGCCGTCAAGCTGAGCCCGTACTTCAGCTCGACCGGCGAGCTGGCGCTGCGGCTGGACGAGGCGGGCGCGGACGCGCTCGTGCTGTTCAACCGGTTCCTGCAACCCGACATCGACCCCGAGACGTTCGCGGCCGTGCCGCGGTTCGGCCTCTCCCGATCGGCGGAGGCAAGGCTGCCGCGCACGTGGATCGCGCTGCTATACGGACGGGTGCGCGCCTCGCTCGCGGCGACGACCGGCGTCGAGACCTCGGCCGACGTGGCCAAGTACCTCCTCTCCGGCGCCGACGTCGTGATGACCGCGTCGGCGCTGCTCCGGAACGGTCCCGACCATGCAACCGTGCTGCTCGACGGCCTCTCGGCCTGGATGACGCGCAAGGGCTTCGCAACCGTCGACGAGCTGCGCGGAATGCTGGCCGTGCCGCCCGGCACGGACGAGGTGGCGCACGAGCGCGCGGGCTACGTCGGCGCACTGCGAGAGGCCAACAGCAGCATCTACGGGCCCTGGTGAAGCCGGAAACCGGCGCGGTGCAGGGTTATGTAAGCCGTCGGTAAAACGGCAGCCCGATCGAGGGATTTCGGTCGAGCACACGCAAAGAAGTTTGCCGGTCGAGCATCTACATAGGTGTCAGGTACACCAAGTGCTCGCCAAGAAGGAGAACACGTGATGAGAAAGCTCTCCCTACTTTTCGTGATCGCGTTGGCTGTTCCGAGCCTGGCGTTCGCTGCCAAGCCGCCGGTGCCGGGACAGTCGCAGCAGTCGCACAGCAAAGCTGCGCCGCAAGTGACGTACGTCTTGAAGGGAACGATCACCGCGTATACAGCGAGCGGGGCGACGAACGGATCCGTGTCGCTGTTGGTCAAGAGTGCGAACCATCATGGCGCGTCGCTGAAGGGGCAGACGTTGACCTTCGCGGTGTCGTCGTCGACGAAGGTCGTGCTCCACGACGGCGCTGCGGTGACGGTCAACGACAAGGGGCTCGTGCAAGTCCGCGGCCCGAAGACGATTGCCGCCACGGACACGCTGGCGACCGTGCTGCAGGCGCTGACTGCACGCCACGTCATCGATCAGGGCAGTTCGAGCTAATAGCAACAGAGAAAGCGGGCGTATGTCTTGGGGGCTCCTTCGGGAGCCCCCAACGCTCCAGAAGAATCCTCAAGCGAGGTATCGACGAGGACGTCGTACGTCCCGATGATGAGGGGGTTACGTCACGGTGCCATAGGCCCGCCGCAAGCTGCCTCGGCCCCGTGAACCGCCGCAAACTGTGAGGGTGATAGTGATGCAACGCGCCGCTAGTCGGGGTGTCAGCGTCGTGGGGTCGCTGCTGAGGTCCAGCAGCAGAATTCGAACCGCCCGAGAGTGGGGTGGACGGCTGCGGGCCGAGGATGGGTTCGCGCTTGTCGTGGCGCTCGGAGTGTTGGTTGTGGTGAGCATCCTCGCGACGTCAGCGACGGCCTTCACAGGGTCGGGACAGCATCATGCGGTGCTGGAGCAGGCGGATCTGCAGGCGAGGGCGTCTGCGGAGGCCGGCTTGAATGCGGCGTATTCGTTCCTCGGCCAGCAGAGCACCTCTGGCGGAAAACTCTCTGCTCCGAGCATGCTCGGCTGTGCTGCCTCGACCACGCTCGTAGGCGCCTCCGACTGCTCGAGCCCGCAACCGCTTTGCGTACCCGTTGCGGCGGCCTGCCAGACCGGTGTCACGAACACTGTCGGCACCGTCAGTGTGTACGGGTTCTTCGCCGGTACGAACCCGCAGACCTACCTTGGCATCAACGTGCCGGCCTCGACGTGGCTGCTGGTGGCGACCGGCTATGCCCGCAATCCCGAAGGAGCAGTCGACGCGAAGACGGCGCTGGCGACGGCAAAGATCAACCCGTTGGGCGCCGGCCAGGTCGCAGCCGTCTGGAACCACGTCTTTGTCACGGCCAAGCTCGCCGGCGATGGGTGCCAGCTCAACCTGCAGGGCAATGCGACCGCGATCGACATCCCGATCTATGCGAACGGGAACGTTTGTCTCGGCTCCAACGGCGTCGGCGTCACCGTCGCGGAGACCGCCGGGAAGCCGATCGATCTGATGATCGGCGGCAAGCTCGTTCTGATCGGGGGCTCCAAGATCGGCGCCGACTCGTCGCACCCGATCACGAGCGGCGTCGTGGTGGGCGGCTGCACGACCGTTTCGGTCTCCGCTGCCACAAGCCCCTGCTCGCCGAACACCTTCAACTACTGGGTCAAGAGCACCGACGTCTTCATCCCCAACGATGCCCCAACCCTCACTGAGTCGCAAGCGTCGAGCAACTACGCGAGCTTCGACCCCGGCCCGCAACACCCCTGCCAGGTCGGCACCGTCCCGGCACCGCTCCCCGCCTCCGTCTTCGACAGCGTCCCTTCGGCCGTCGCCGGCGAACCGGATACCTCAGGTAGCACAACCAGCGGGACGGCGTTCGAGTTGACGCCCAGCTTCAGCTACTCCTGCATCTCCCAGCACGGCGCCGTTACCGGCCAGCTCAGCTGGGACAACAGTACGAAGACGTTGACGATCAACGGCTCGATCTTTTTCGACAGCAACCTCACGATCTCCCAGTCCGCGACCTACACCGGCACGGCGATCATCGAGACAGCTGGCGCCATTACGGTCAGCGGGAACAGCACCAAGATCTGCGCCGTCTACAACACCAGCACCAGAGACTGCGACTGGAGCAACTGGCAAGGGACGAGCAGCAACCGCTCGATGCTCACCCTCGCCTCACTCACCAACGCCACGCCCGCGATCAGCTTCGTCAACAACAGCCAAAGCTTCCAAGGCTCGCTCTGGGCGCAACCAACCGGCAGCGTCACCTTCGTCAAGAACGGCGTCAATATCGAAGGCCCGATCGCGGTCGGCAGCTTCGACGCGAGCTTCAACAACGCAACCTTCCAACCGATGCCGGTGATCACCAACATGCCGGTCGGCGCACCAGTCCCACCCAACACCGGCGCCACCCTCAGCAACTTCACGATCATCAGGTAAGGCCGCTCCGCCTCCTCGTCGTTGAGCCGTTCCAGAGGCTCCGCTCCTCCGCGTACCATCGCGCAGCATGACCGACGCGTTCTACGACATCGACGGCGACGACTTCATTCCCACCGAGTGGACACGCGGACCATGGGATCCGCTCTACCAACACGCCGGCCCGCCGGCGGCGCTCGTGGCCCGCGCGGTCGAGTTGCTCGACGGTGGCGAGGACTACTTCGTCGCGCAGTTCACCATCGACGTGCTGCGCAGCATTCCGTTGGAGCCCCTCAGCATCGACGCACATCTCGTCAAGCCGGGCCGCCGCGTGCAACTTGCGGAGGCAACGCTCACGGACGGCGCAGGAGTGCTCGCGCACGCGCGCGCGTGGCGCATCCGGCGTTGCGATACCGGCTCCGTCCAAACCCCGGCGGAACCTCCGCCGTTCTCCGGGCCGGACACGTCGACGCCGGCAGCCGATTTGACCCGTGGAACGGCCCCAGTTATTTCTCGGCCACCGAATGGCGCATGGCAGCGGGAGCATTCTCCGAGCCCGGTCCGGCGACCGCATGGGTGCGGATGAGGAGTCCACTCGTCGCAGGCGAGACGCCGTCGCCGCTGACCCGGGTGCTGGTCGCCGCCGACTCGGGAAACGGGATCAGCCAGGTGCTGGGGATCGGCGACTACCTGTTCGTCAACGTCGATCTATCGGTGCACCTGGTTCGCCCTGCCCGGGGCGAATGGGTCTGCATCGACGCGACGACTCGGATCGGGCCCGAGGCGACGGGGCTTGCCACCAGCGACATCTACGACGAGGCCGGCCGGCTCGGTGCCGGCAACCAGAGCCTGCTCATCGCACCCCGCTGAGCTCGGTCGTGGTGACCAGGTGACCGCACAACTCGTTGTCCCCTCGACGCCACGCTCGTCCGCGTTCTCGCGTGCGAGCAACGTCGTGTTGCGCCGGATCATCCTGGCGGCTGCGGGTAGTTCCACGATCCAGCGTTTCGTGCGCCGCTTCGGGATGCGACTCGGCGCCGCCCGCTTCGTGGCGGGCGAGACGCTCGATCAGTGCGTGGCGGCACTGCGCGTGCTCAACGACCAGGCGCTCCACGCGAACACGACGATCCTCGGTGAGGGAGTCCGAAGCGAGCGGGAGGCGGCCGCAGTCGCGGTCGAGTACGAGCACGTGCTCGAGCGGATCGCCGCGGAAGGACTCGAGGTGAACATCGCGCTCAAGCTCACGCACCTCGGGCTCGAGCTCGACGAGGAGATCGCCTACGCCAATCTCGCACGCGTCGTCGCCGCCGCAGCTCGGTTCGGGAACTTCATCCGGATCGACATGGAGGACGCACGTCTCGTCGACGCAACGCTTCGGATCTACCGCCGGCTGCGAGACGAAGGTCATGACAACGTCGGCTGCGTGCTCCAGGCGTACCTGTACCGGAGCGAAGACGACCTCCGCGAGTTACTCCCGCTGCGACCGAACCTGCGACTCGTCAAGGGCGCATACCTCGAGGCGCCGACGGTTGCGTATCCACGGAAGGCCGACGTCGACGCCGCCTACATCCGGCTGCTCGAGCACGCGCTCTCCGGCGATGCGTATGTCTGCGTCGCCACGCACGACGAGCGGCTGATCGAGCATGCGATCGCGTACGCAGACCAACACGGCATCGGACGCGACCGCTTCGAGCTGCAGATGCTCTACGGCGTCCGGCCGCAACTGCAGCTCGACCTCGTCAGGCGCGGGTACAAGGTGCTCGTCGCGACGCCCTACGGGCCCGAGTGGTACCCCTACCTGATGCGGCGGCTGGGCGAGCGCCCCGCGAACCTCCTGTTCTTCGCGCGTAGCCTCGTCCGTCGCTGACCGTCGCCGCGGCAGCTAGCGGCGGTAGCGCAGCGCCACGTCGTACATCCGGTGGATGTTCTCGAGCGGCGTGTCGGGCTGGATGTGATGCGAGCTGCAGAGCACGTAGCCGCCGTCGCGCCCCAGTGTCTGCACGAGCGCGCGCACCGCAGCGGCAACCTCGTCGGGCGTGCCCTGCGGCAGCAGGCGCATGATGTCGACACCGCCGTGGAAGCAGAGGCGGTCGCCGAACTCCTCCTTCAGGCGCGCGCCCTCCATGTTCTTCGCGTCCGGCTGAATCGGGTTGAGCAGGTCGACCCCGAGCTCGATCAGCTCGGGGATGAGCGGGTAGATCGCGCCGTCGCAGTGGTACATCACCGCCACGCCACGCGCGTGCGCGAGCTCCGTCAGTCGTGCGTGCAGCGGCCGCACCTCCGCACGCCATGTGTCGGGCGAGATCATCAGCGAGGCCTGCGTCGCGACGTCGTCGTAGAAATACACCATGTCGATCCGGTCGCCCGCGAGATCGACCACGCGCCGCGTGTTCTCGACGTACACGTCGGTGAGCCGACCCATGATGTAGCGCGCGATGTCGGGGTTGATCGCCGTGTCGATGAGGAACTCCTGCATCCCGCGGAGCTGCCACGCGATCTCGAACACCGAGCCGATGCGAAAGCGGATGTGCCGCTCGCCGGCCGCGTCCATCTGCTCGAGGAGCGCGGGCAGCGGGCTGAAGTCCCACCAGTCCGGCTCCGGCCACGGGTGCTTCTCGAGGTCGTCGACCGACTCGGCGCTCTGCAGCGGCCAGGTGGCGAACTCCTCGTACGCGCCGAAGCCGTGCTCGACCCTCTGCCGGTGGCAGCCCCAGATGTCGAGCGTGGTGCCGTCGGGATTCCGTTGCCGCCACATGCGGTTCGGCGTCGAGCGGTCGAGCGAACCCCACCAGTCGATCTCCGCGCCGTCGCGAAGGATCGACGCGGGTGGGCTGCAGAACATGTCGTAGGAGAGGACGCGCATGTCGACCTCGAAATGACGGAGCACCGCCTCTCGCTCTGGCTCCATGAACTCGGCTCCATCGATGCCGGTCGTGTCCGGGTGCAGCTCGTCGACGAGCCTCGCCC
>JANMWV010000146.1:0-14322 GCA_031394165.1 Actinomycetes bacterium | reverse complement strand
GCGACGCGCTCCCGCAGCTCGACGGGCGCATGATGGTGCGAGGTGCCGACGAGGACGAGGCGCATCAGGCGAAGTGGGTCGCGGGAAGGGCGAGCCGGACGACGATCACGAGCACGAAGCCGGCAAGCGCGACGTAGGCGGCGCGGCGGCCGCTGAGGCCGCGCGTCGCACGCAGGACGAGATAGGCGGCCCAGACGAGCCAGGTCACTGCCGTCGCGGCGACGAGCGCGTCGATGCGGTCGCCGTCGCCGAGGAGTCGCACTGCACCGACCGCGATCCCGAGCGTCAGCGCGGGCAGCGAGAAGAGCACCGCGCGCGCAGCGAGCCGATCGAGCGTCGCGAGCGACGGCGCCTGCCGCCGCAGGATCGTCACCTCGCGCCGCTTCAGGCGGCGCTCCTGCCAGAGGTAGAACGCCGAGAGCGCGGCGGCGAGCGTGAAGCCGGCGAACGCGACGAGCACGAGGCCGACGTGCAGCACGAGGAAGAGATTCGAGTAATGGCTGCGCGTGCCCACGCCGGTCCCGCCACCCGCGCGCGCGACGATGAGCAGCGCCGCAGCCAGCGGCATCACCGCGAGCCCGAGCAGCCGATACGGCTTGCGCACGCCGAGATAGACGGTGACGACGAGCCAGACGAAGAGGTTGAGCGAGCCCGCCCACGTGCTCCACGGGAACCCGTTCGCGCGCGCGGCCTGCACGGCGAGCAACGCGGTCTGCGCGAGCCAGCCGAGCCGCACGCCCCAGATCGAGGCGCGGCCCGCGGCGCCCGCGCGGCGCACGTAACCGAAGTAGCCGACGGCCGCCTCGCCGTAGCACAGGAGTGCCGGCCAGAAGAGCAGCTCAGCCATCGTTGCTCTCGTCTCGCGGAGTGAGCGCGGCGACCTCGCGTTCGAGCCGCTGCAGCTTCAGCGCGATGATCACGACATAGACGAGCACGAGTGCGAACACGACGCAGTACGCAGCGGTGACGTATTTCTCCGCGGTGCTCATGCGACGGCCTCCCGCAGCTCCCGTAGCCGGAGATCGAGACGCTTGCCCGAAAGCTCGAGGCGATACAGCGTGTACGCGAGCACGACGATCGCGGCCTGGGCCACGAGGTAGGTCGCGAGGATCCAGCCGCCGAACGCAGGCCCGCTGCGCGTGAAGACGACCGGATGGATGAAGTGCTGCGCCAGCCGGATCGCGAGGAAGCTCACCGGAATGAGCACGACGCCGAACAAGGCGTAGACGGCGCTGAGGTTTGCCCGCTGCGCGCCGGGATCGACGGAGAAGCGCAGCATGAAGTAGGCGCAATAGAAGAGGAAGAGCACGAGGAAGAGCACGAGTTGGTTCTCGCTCCAGAGCCACCAGTGGCCCCAGGAGATCTTCGCCCAGATCGAGCCCGTGACCAGCACGAGCGATCCGAAGATCACGCCCTGGTGGATGGCGACGTAGCTCTCGAGGTCGGCGTCCGGATCGCGCTTCCAGAGGTGGACGAGCGCCTTCCACGCGCCGAGCCCAAAGCAGAGGTAGGCGGTGAACGCGATCGAGACGTGGAAATAAAAGATGCGCTGCGAGAAGCCCTGGTCGGCGTCGGTCGGCGCGACGAAGAAGACCAGGACGAGCGCGAGCGTCACGAGCACGAGCGAGGACGCCGCGAGCGCCGGCAGCGATATCCGGTACGAGCGACCCACCGGCTCGAAGCCTACTCCGTGACCACGTACTCGAAGCCGGCCCAGCACAGCAGCGCGAAAAGCGCGTCGTAGAGCCCCAGGAAGGCGAGATAGCGGCCCGGGGCGCCGACGACGCTCGCGCCGACGCCGCCGATCACGAGCGGGATCGCAAGGGGGAGGAAGAGCAGCGGCATCAGCAGGTCGCGGGCCCGCGTCGCGACGGCCATCGCGCCGACGAAGGTGCCCACGGCGCAGATACCGATGTCGGCGAGCGCGACGCCCGCGATCGTCGAGGCCCGCAGCCCGTGAAAGAAGAGCGCGAACACAGGCAGGGCGACGACCTCAGCGGCAACGAGGAACGCGAGCGTCGCGATCGACTTGCCGAGCCAGATCGCGCTGCGGTCGCACGGCGTGAGCACGAGCCCGTCGAGCACGTGTTGCTCGCGCTCGGGCACGAACGCACGACCGAGACCGAGCAGAGCGGTGAACACGATCGCCACCCAGAGCAGCCCACTCGCTGCGAGCTTCGACGAGCCTGCCGGCAGGGCGAAGTGGAAGACGACGAAGGTCGCGATGACGAAGAGCAGCATCGCCGGCAGCGTGTCGCGCGCGCGCAGCTCGAGCAGTAAGTCCTTGCGCGCGAGCGCGCGCACGTCGGCGAAGTAGCTCATGCGGCGAGCGCGATACGCGTCGTCGCGAGCGAGTCGACGCGCGCAGGTTCGTGGGTCGCCAGGACGATCGTGCGCTCACCGTGCAGCTCGGCAAGTTGTGTGCCGAGAAGATCGAGGCCCGCAGCGTCGAGCGCGGTGTGCGGCTCGTCGAGCACGAGGAGCGCCGGGTCGTGCAGCAGGACGCGACAGAGCGCCAGCCGCTGCGTCATCCCTCGCGAGTACGACGCGACGCGATCCGCGCGCACGTCCCAGAGGCCGAAGCGCTCGAGCAGCATGCCGATGCGCTCGCGCCGCTCCGGAACGCGGTAAAGGCGCCCGTACAGGTCGAGATTCTCGAGCGCGGTCAGCTCGCGGTAGACGAGCGGATCGTGAGCGAGATAACCGATCTGCGCGCGGTGCACGCCGACGGTCAACGCTCCTTCGCTGGGCAGGGCGAGCGTTGCGCACATGCGCAGCAACGTCGTCTTGCCGGAGCCGTTCGCGCCGGTGACGACGGCGAAGCCGCCGCGCGGCACGTCGAATTCGACATCGCGCAAGACGCGCTTTGCACCGAAGCGCTTCCCGAGCCCGCGCGCCGCGATCATCGGGCGATCGCGTCCGCGATCACGAAGGCGGCGAAGGCGACGCTGATCACACCGTTCATCGTGAAGAAGGCGGCGTTGAGCCGGCCGAGGTCGTCCGGACGCACGAGCAGGTGCTCGTAGAGGAGCAGCGCCGCGACGAGCGCGACACCGAGCCAGTAGAGGACACCGACGGAGAGGCCGGCACCGGCGATGACCAGGCAGGCGACCGTCGCGAGATGCGACAACCGTGCGCCGAGGAACGCGCCACGCACGCCGAAGCGGGTGACGATCGAGTGGAGGCCTTCGGAGCGGTCGACATCGACGTCGAAGAGCGCGTAGAAGCAGTCGAAGCCGGCGACCCAGAATGCGACGGCGGCGCCGAGCAGCCACGCCTCCCACGGGAGGTGATTCGTGATCGCCACCCAGGCGCCCACCGGCGCGAGTCCGTCGACTGCGCCGAGCCACAGGTGGCAGAGCCAGGTCCAGCGCTTGAGATACGGATAGAGCACGAAGCCCGCGACGGGGATCGGCCAGAGCCAGTGCGTGAGCGGCGCAAGCTGCCAGACCGCCACGAGGAAGAGCGCGAGCGAGGCGAGACAGAAGAGGACGACCTGAACGACGCTCAGCTGTCCGCTCGGCAGCTCCCGTCCGGCGGTGCGCGGATTGCGGGCGTCGATACCGGCGTCGACGAGCCGGTTGAGCGCCATCGCGAGCGAGCGCGCGCCGACCATGGCGAGCGTGATCCAGAGCAGATCGTGCGCGGACGGCGTGCCGCCCACTGCGAGGAACGCGCCGACGTACGCGAACGGCAGCGCGAAGACGGTGTGCTCGATCTTCACGAGCCGCGCGAAGCGCGCAGGCAGCGGTGCGAGCGTCGGAGCAGCAGTCGTCACGACAGACATGCTATGCGCACCCTCCCAACGGACATCACACCAAAAGACACGTCCCACACCTGGTGCAGGACGCGGCTCTACAGGACGCGTCGCACACCTGGTGCGAGACGTGCCTGTTCGAGTCAGGTTTGCCGGTGGGCGGTGTGCTCGTCGGCGAGCAGCTTCAGCGCATGGGCGAGCGCCGGCTGCAGCACCGCGAAGCCGTCGCGACAGCCGCCGGGGGAGCCGGGGAGGTTGACGACGAGCGTCGAGCCGGCGACGCCGGCGACGCCGCGGGAGAGCAGGCCGTGCGGCGTCTTCGCGATCGAGTCGGCGCGCAAGGCCTGCGCAATGCCGGGTGCGTCGCGGTCGAGCACCTCGCGGGTCGCCTCCGGCGTCACGTCACGCGGCGCGAGGCCGGTACCGCCGGTCGTCAACACGAGCTCCGCGCCGGCGATCAGCTCACGCAGCGCAGCGACGATCTGATCGTGCTCGTCCGGCACGACCCGCCGCTCTACCTCGAAGCCCTCGCCCCGGAGCAATTCCTCGAGCAGGTCGCCGCTCGTGTCCTCCGCCGCGCCGCGCGACACGCGGTCGGACGAGGTGAGCACCGCAGCCTTCAGATCTGTTCCTTCGTCTTCTCGAGCAGGCGCACCTCGGCGACGACCATTTCCTTGTCGATCGCCTTCGCCATGTCGTAGACCGTGAGTGCCGCGACGGAGGCCGCGGTGAGCGCCTCCATCTCGACGCCCGTCTGCGCCGTCGTCTCCGCAGTCGCAACGATCTCGACCACGCCGTCGCCGACCTCGAGCGTCACCTCGATGTGCGAGAGCGGCAAGGGATGGCAGAGCGGAATCAGCTCGCTCGTCCGCTTCGCAGCCATGATCCCCGCGAGCTGCGCGGTCGTGAGCGCGTCGCCCTTCGGCAGCTCGCGAAGACGCCGCGCCGTCTCCGGCGCCATCCGCACCTCGGCACGCGCGACCGCACGCCTCCGTGACAAGGGCTTGGCGCCGACGTCCACCATCCGGACGGCACCCGACTCGTCGACGTGCGAGAGGTCGGTCATCGTCCGAGCGACCGCTTCACGACGTGCACGAGATCGCGCCGATGTCGCCACGCCGCACGCGCTCGCTTGCCACGCGGGCCGTACAAGACGTCGAGCAGCGAACGCAACGCGTGCTCGGTCGGTGGGTCGTACGGGAACCACCACGCCGGTCGCAGCCGGCCGCGGTCGCTGTCGAGGTACTTGATCTGCACGCACCCGTAGAGGCCGTGCTTCGAGCTCGTGCGGCCGAACCCGGAGCTCTTGACGCCGCCCCACGGCGCCTGGCCGACCGCGAACGAGTACCCGAAGTCGTTGACCCAGACCATGCCGGCGTCGATGCGCCGCGCAACGCGGTCGGCCTTCGCGAGATCGCGCGACCACACGCTCGCAGCGAGACCGAACTCGGTGTCGTTCGCGCAACGCACTGCATCGTCCTCGCCGTCGAACGACTCGATGCTGACAACCGGCCCGAAGATCTCCTGGTCGGAAAGCGCACCGCGGACGACCGTCGGCTCGAGGAACCAGCCGTCGCGCGCGGCGCGCGGCGCACCCGAGAGCCGCTCCACCGTGTCGCGCTGCCGTTCGGAGATGAGCGGGCCGACGTCCTTGCCGAGCTCGAGCTGCTGCGCGCGCTCGGTCAGCCGCCGCGAGAACTCCTCGACGAGCGGCCGCTCGACGTAGATGCGCTCGGCGCTGACGCACGCCTGGCCGGCGTTGATGAACGACGCGAACAGCGCGCCGTCGACCGCACGCTCGAGATCTGCGTCGGCGAAGACGACCATGGGGTCCTTGCCGCCGAGCTCGAGCACGACCGGGCAGCCGCGCCCACCTGCCGCGGCGGCGACGCGACGGCCGACGCCGACCGAGCCCGTGAAGAAGACCTTGGCGATGCCGGGATCGCCGACGAGCGCCTCGCCGAGCGCGCCGCCTCCCTGGGCGATCTGCACAAGGCCCGCCGGCACGCCTGCGCCTTCGAAGATACGTGCGACCCATTCGCCGGTGATCGGCGTCAACTCGGACGGCTTGAGCACGACACCGTTGCCGCCCGCAACCGCTGTTGCCACCTGAGTAAACGGAATCGCGAACGGGATGTTCCACGGCGTGATCGCGGCCACGACGCCGAGTGGCTCGTGCACGAGCCACGCCTTCTTCGTCTTCAGGTGGAGCTGCGAGAAGCGCACACGCTCGTCCCGGAGAATGCGGTGCGCGTGCTTCGCGAGCCACGTCGCGTGGTCGACCGCCGCGAAGAGCTCATTCGCGATCGCCTCGGTGCGGGGCTTCGCCGTCTCGGCGACGATCGAGCTCACGATCTCGTCGGCGCGCGCCTGGACGACGTGCGCGACCTCGGCGAGCACGCGCGAACGGCCCTCGGGGCCCATCGCCCGCCAGCGCACTTGAGCCGTACGCGCCGCAGCTACGAGGGCCGGCACGTCCTCTGGATCGGTCTGCTTGACCGATCCGACGACCTCGAGCGTCGCCGGGTTGACGGAGACGAACTCGGGTTCCGCGGTCGTTGCCATGCGGCGAATCGTACTCCCGTTTCTAGGCCGAGACCCGATCGAGATCCGCCAGCTGCGCCGCGATCCAGGCGGTCAGGTCGTTCTCGCGCACGTGCGCGCGGATCGCCTCGAGCCGGCGGCGGCGCTCCTCCGGCGCCATCGTCAGCGCGACGTGGATCGACTCGGCCTGGCCGTAGACGTCGAACGGGTTCACGGTCAGCGCCCACTCGGCGAGCTCCTCGTGCGCGCCGGTGTTCTCGGAGAGGATGAGCACGCCGTCGCGGCCGTTCAGGAGCGGCGCCTCCTTCGAGACGAGATTGAGCCCGTCGAAGACAGCGTTCACGAGCAGAGCGTCGTACTGCTTATACGCCGCGACGGACTGCGCGAAGTTGTCGGCGACCTGGAGATCGACGGGCAGCCAGCCCTCGCGCTGGAAGCGGTCGTTCACCGACCGCGCCTCGCGCAGGACGGCGGCGAGGTACTCCGAGTACTCGGGAACGTCCTGACGCGAGGGATCGAGCAGTGCGAGCATCGTCACGCGTCCCTGCATCTCCGGATGCAGGTCGAGAAAGAGCGCAAAGGCCCGGAAGCCGCGGACGATGTTCTTCGACGGATCGGTGCGGTCGACGCGCACGACGAGGAACTCGGGTCGGCGCTCGACGATCTGGCGCTCCTGCTCGAGCACGCTCTCGGAATCCTTGAGCTCGTCGAGCTCGGCCGGATCGATGCCGATCGGATGCGCGCTGACGTACGTGCGTCGCCCGTCGTGGAAGACCGTCGAGGTCGCCATGTCGACCTCGGCGCCGAGGATCTCCTCACACGAGTGCAGGAAGTTGCGCTTCCACCGCTCGGTGTGGAAGCCAACGACGTCGTTCGCCAGCAGCCCTTCGTGGATCTCACGGCGCAGGTGCTCGGGCAGCACGTGCCAGTAGTCCGACTGCGGCCACGGAACATGGATGAAGTGCGCGGTGCGCACGCCGGGCTTGCGCGCGCGCACGAGCTTCGGCGCGAGGTACAGGTGGTAGTCGTGGAAGAACACCGCCGCGTCGGGCTCGCGCTCGAGCTCCGCGACGGTTGCGTCTGCGAAGGCCTCGTTCACCGGCAGATAGCCGTTGAACCACGCGTTGTGCAGGCCGAGGTCGAGGTCGGGCGCGTACGGCAGGCCCCACATGTAGTGCTGCAGGAACCAGAGCGTCGGGTTCGCGACGACGTTGTAGTACCAGTCGTACGCGGAGGGATCGGCCGCGACGAGCCTGATGCGATACGGCGAGCCGTCGCGTGCGGTCTCGTCGGCAGCGTCGCCCCCATGCTCCGCCGCGACGACGCGATCCTCCTCGCTCATCGCGCTCGCGATCCACGTCACCTCGTGACGCGCGAGCAGGCTGCGCAGCGCCGTGACGAGGCCGCCGCCGCCGCCGCGCGCGATCCGCTCGCCCGCGGGCGAGCGGTCGTATGACACGGGGCCGCGGTTCGAGACGACGACGAGCTTGCGGCGGGTCTCCACTCGCGGAACCGCGCTACGTGAGCAACTTGACGAAGCGCAGCCGCGAGCCGCGCGCGCCCGGCTGCGACTCGAGCTCGAACTCGTCGGCGATCGTGCGGATGATCGCGATGCCGAGACCGCCCTCGGAGAGCTCCGCGCCCGCGAACGTCGGCGTCTCCTGGGGATCGAAGCCGTGGCCGTCGTCAACGACCTGAATGCCGAGCCGGTCGGGGTGGAGCTCGTACGTGATGTCGACCTGTCCATCGCCCTGCTCCCCGTACGCGTGCCGCACGGAGTTCGACACCGCCTCGGTGAGCGCGAGCTTCAGGTCGGCCAGCGTGTCGTCGCTGATCTCGCGCAGCTGAGCGAGACCGGTGAGGGCGAGCCGGCAGAGCGTGATGTACTCCGGCTTTGCCGGGATCCGCAGGTGGATCGAGCGCGTGCCGTCGTCGTGCGCCGCGTTCGGCGTCGCCGCATCACTCATCGCTTGCATGGCGCTCCCAGCACTTGAACCCCACTCTTGATTCCACAGGTTCCGAAGCCTAAACCCGCCGATTTCTACACCACCCGGCAGATTCGGGCGCCGCCCTAGGCCACTTCTACCCGACGCGGCCGGATCCAACCGCTACGGGAGTTGCGGTGTGTTCGACCGGCTGCCGAGCCGGACGGCGATCGAACGCTGCCGGCCGCCTCGGAGCACGGTGAACGCCGCTGTCTGTCCCGGCCGCAGCGTATTTGTAACAATCCGCACGAGATCGTCTGCGCTCGAGATCGGCGCGCCGTTGACGGCGAGCACGACGTCGCCGCCGCTGACGGTCGCCACACCCTGGAACTGGGACTCGGCGGTGCCGCCTCGCATCCCCGCCTTCGCCGCGGGGCCGCCCGCCGTCACTCGGTCGACGAGAGCGCCCCAGAGGGCCTTGAGGCCGAGGTGGCGTGCGAGCGACGGCGTCAGGTCCTCGGTCTGCAGACCGACGAACGCATAGGCGACCTTGCGCCCCGCCCGCAGCTCGCGGAGCGACCGGCGTGCTGCGTCGATCGGGACGGCGAACCCGATGCCCGCGTTGCCGCCGGCGTCGCTGCGGATCTGGGCGTTGATCCCGATCACCCGGCCGGCGGCGTCGAGCAGCGGGCCGCCGGAGCTGCCGTGGGCGATCGGAGCGTCGATCTGGATCGCGTCGATCAGCTGGAAGTGGGGCGCCGTCAGCGCGGCGATCGACCGGCCCACCGCCGAGACGACGCCGACCGCGAGCGAGTCCTCGTTGCCGAGCGGGCTGCCGAGCGCGGCGACCGGCTGGCCGACCACGACGTCAGCCGAGTGGCCGAGCGGCAGCGGCGCCAGCCGGTGCGCGGACGGCGTCACCCGGATCACGCCGACGTCGGCGAACACATCCCACCCGACGACGGTGGCGCGGATGCGATCGTGGTCCGGGAACTCGACGTACACCTGCGCAGCGGGCTTCACGACGGCGCCGGCCGAGGTCTCACCGGCGTTCGTGATCACGTGCGCATTCGTGAGGATCGTCCCGTCGCCGGAGACGACGAAACCGGAGCCCTGCGCGCCCTGGCCGCCGGTGAAGGTGAAGACGGTGACGACGCCGGGCGAACGCTCGGCGAAGATCCGCGCGGGCACGAAGCTGCCGGAACCGACGAGCGGCGCTGCGACCGTCATAGCAGGCGTAGCCGTCGACCCGGGCGCCAACGCATGGACGACGACGGTCGTCGAGCCGCCGAAGACGCCCGAGGCGCGGCCGATTCCGAGTGCCGCGCCTGCGCCGGCGGCGGCACAGAGCAGGGCGATCAGGGCGGCGCGCACCGCGGCGCACTGTAGCGGCGGCCCGGCGGCGTTTTCCCGTGAAAACGCGGCGACGCAACGCGTGCGCGTCAGACCGGCGTCCTACACTAGACGCGCCGTGGCAGCCGTCCCGCCTGCGCCGGAGCGGCGCCGTCCGCGTCGTGGGTCGCTCGAGCGGCCGATCAACGGCCGCCTCTACCGGGGAACCTGGCTGCTCGTCGGCCTGCCGCTGCTCGTGCTGGCTTTCAGCGTCGGGCGGCCTGCGGCACTGCAGCCGCCGAGCCTGCCGGCGGCCTTCGATCGTGCCGCGGCCGGCGCGATCGCGAACGACCTCTCTTTCCGCTGGCCGATCCGCACGCCAGGGTCGACCGGTGCGACGGGCGCGGCACGGTGGTTCGCCTCTCAGCTCACGTCGTACGGGTTCAGCGTCCGCGCCCAGCCCTTCACCGCCGCCGTGCCCGGGCAAGGAGTGCTGCGGTTCCAGAATCTCGTCACCCTGAAGCGAGGCCTCTCGCACAAGACGATCGTCCTGATGGCGCACCGCGACGACACGGGCGTCGGGCCGGGCGCGAACGACAACGCCTCCGGCACCGCCGCCCTGATCGAGCTCGCGCGAACCTATGCGCCGACAGTGGGCGGAGCACGGATCAGGCTGCCGTACACCCTGCTCTTCCTCTCCACCGACGGCGGCGGCGACGGTGCGCTCGGCGCCGCCGAGTTCGCGGCTCACTCACCCGAGCGCCTGAACGTGATCGGCGTGATCAACCTCGACACGATCGCCGGCGGCGGGCCGCCGCGGCTCGTGCTCACCGGGGACGCCGCACGCTCTCCTTCGGCGGGCCTCGTCGAGACCGCCCGCAGCGCGCTCGCACGCGAGGTCGGTTTCGAGCCGGGCCGCGCGAGTACCGCGCGCCAACTCGTCGACCTCGCCTTCCCCTTCAGCCTCTACGAACAGGCGCCGTTCGTCGCGCGCGCGGTGCCCGCGGTGACGATCACGACCGGTCCCGACCGGCGCGCCGCGGGCTTCGGCGACACCCCGGAGCGCCTCAGCCTGACGCGTCTCGGGCAAGTGGGGCGCGCAACCCAGAACATGGTCGACGCACTCGAGCAGGGCGTCGCGCTGCCGGCCGGACCGTCGAGCTACGTCTACCTCGGCACCCGGATCGTCCGGGGTTGGGCGATCGAGATCGTGCTCGTGGCGGCGCTGCTGCCGTTCCTCACGGCGACGGTCGACCTCTTCGCGCGCTGCCGGCGACGGCGGATTCGGGTGTCGCCGGCGCTCCGCAGCTACCGCAGCCGCCTCGCCTTCTGGCTCTGGTGCGGCGGGCTCTTTGGCCTCTTCGCGGTGCTCGGCGTCTGGCCGGACGGCGCGCCCCGGCCACCGTCGCTCGAGAGCGTGCGGTGGCCCGCCACCGGCCTCGCCGTGCTCGGCGTGCTCGCCGCGCTCGGCTGGTTCGTCACCCGTGAGCGCCTGCTGCCGCGCCGCCAGCTCCATCCCGAGGAGGAGCTCGCCGGCCACGCTGCCGCCCTGCTCGCGCTCGGCGTCGTCGGGCTGCTCGTCGTCGCGACGAACCCGTACGCGCTGCTCTTCCTGCTCCCGTCGCTGCACATCTGGCTGTGGCTGCCCCAGGTGCGGGCGCGCCCGCTGCCGATCCGCCTCTTGGTGCTGCTGCTCGGCTTCTCCGGGCCTGCGCTCCTGCTGTGGTCGTTCGCCGACCGCTACGGCCTCGGTCTCGACGCACCCTGGTACGTCGCCTGGCTCTTCGCGCTCGGCTACGCGCCGCTCCCCGGCTTCGCGATCGCGCTCGGCTGGGCGGCCGCGGCCGGGCAGCTGCTCGCACTCGCGGGCCGCCGCTACGCGCCGTATCCGAGTGCGGCGGAACGGCCGCCGCGTGGGCCGATCCGTGAGGTGATCCGCCGCCTCGTGCTCGCCCAGCGGCGCCGGCGAACAGCCGACGTCGGCCGCCGCGCGTCACACGGCTGAGGTCGTGCGGCCGCGGCCGTCCGTCCGTTCCACGTGAAAACGGCCGAACCGTGCGTTTGCTCAGGCCGCGCCGAGCCGAAGCCACGAGACGATCGCGCCAGCGGCAAGATCGCCGTCGCCGCGCGGCACGTGCACGAGCGCATCCGCTGCGGCGCTGCGCACGATCATGTGCGACTCCTGCCCGCTGAGCGGCTCGAGCACGACGCCGTCCGGGTCCAGGCGCGACCGTGCCCGCACGAGCTCATCGCGGGCCGCGTTCTGCCGGAGCGGAGCCGCAAGCCGGCCGCGCTCGAAGCGCGGCAGCGCGTCGCGTAGACCCTGGAGCGCACGCAGCGCGGGTTTCGCGAAGAGCTCGCAGCCGACGAGCGCCGACACAGGGTTGCCCGGGAGCCCGAAGACGAGCGTCTCCCCGCGCACGCCGAACGACACCGGCTTGCCCGGCTTGATCGCAACCCGCCAGAAGATCTCTTCGACACCGAGCTCTGCCTCGATCTTCCGCACGAGGTCGTGCGGACCGACCGACACGCCGCCCGACGTGACGAGGACGTCCGCCGCGAGCCCGCGTTCGAGCGCCTGCCTGTGCGCCGGCTCGTCGTCGGCGACGACCGGCAGCAGTTCGATGTCCGCGCCGGCGGCGGCGAGCGCTGCCGCGAGCATGAGCCCGTTCGACTCGTAGATCTGGCCGGGACGGAGTGCCTCGCCGAGACGGACGAGCTCGGTGCCGGTCGCGAGCACCGCAACGCGGGGGCGGCGCGCGCATGACACCGAGGCGAGCCCTGCTGCAGCGAGTGCGCCGAGCTGTGCAGCGCCGAGCCGCACGCCGCCCTCGACGACGACGTCGCCTGCAACCGCATCGCCGCCGCGCGGACGAACGTGCGCACCAGGCTCAACACCCGTGCCCACTTCGATCTCGACCACCTCGCGACTGTTGTCATGCTGGACAACATACTCGAGGGGCAGGACGGCGTCGGCGCCGTCGGGTACGACGCCGCCGGTGGAGATCGCCATCGCCTCGCCGGCGGCCAGCGCGCGGAGGGCCGGGCGGCCGGCGGCGATCTGCGCGACCACGGGCAAACGACCCGGCAGGTCGCGCGCACGCACGGCGTACCCGTCCATCGCGGAGCTCGCGAATGGCGGCAGGTCGACAACGGCACACGCGTCCTCGGCCGTGACCCGGCCTGCCGCCTCGGCGACCGGAACGTGCTCCGCAGGCAGCCGCCGCGCGTGTGCGAGCACGCGCTCCTGCGCCTCCTGCATCGTCAGCAAGGCCTCCACGATCTGCGCACACCGTATCGCCGCCCCGCCGGGGCGGGCGGCTACGGCGCGACGGTCGTCGTCGTGTCGGTCGGTGGGACAACCGCCGTCGTCGTCGGCGGCGGCACGAACGTCGTCACCGGGGGAGCGGTCGTCGCGGAACGTTTCGTCGACACTGTGAATGCGGGCAGAGGCGCCAGCGAGGTCGACGTCGTATCGGTCGTCGTCGTGAGCCCGTAGGCGCCGCTGTACTGATACTGGCCGTGCCAGGACGTCCACGAAGGCGTCCCGATCGCCGGTGGGAACGGCACGTCCGGCCGGTCGCCGATCACGGTGCTCATGTACGTGTGCCAGATCTGCGCGGGGAACGTCGGCCCGGACACGGCGATGCCGTGCACATTCAGCATCGGGATCTCCGCGCTCGGATAGCCGATCCAGACGGTCGCCTCGAGCCGGGGCGTGTACCCGGAGAACCACGCGTCGGCGTAGTTGTCCGTCGTCCCGGTCTTGCCGGCGTCGGTGTGGTTGGAGACGTGGGCGCCGCGACCGGTGCCGTAGAGCATGTTCTGCTCGAGCACGCGCGTCACCGTCGCCGCGACCCAGTCTGGAATCACACGCTCACGCTGCGGCTTGCCCCACGACGCGCTGGTGTCGGCCTTCCCATTCGGCAGCACGACGCGTGTGATTGCCATCGGCTTCGAGTACACCCCGCCGGCGGCCAGCGTCGCGAACGCTGATGCCTCCTCGAGCGGCGTCACGCCGATCGACCCCAGCGTGATGGACGGGACCGCATCGCGCGGCAGCTCGAGGGACGACCGCACGCCGAGCTTCTGCGCCATCGTGACGATGTTCGCCGGACCGACGTCGAGCGCGAGCCGCGCAAACACGGTGTTGTCGGAATGCAGTGTCGCGTTTGCGACGGAGATCGAGCCCGAATACGTGTGGTCGTACGTCTGCACGTCCCACGCGCAGTTCGGGTCACTCGAGTTGCACGTCGAGTCGGGCTGATAGTGGAACGGCGCGGAGAGGTACGACACGGCAAACGGATCCATCCCGCGCGCCACCGCCGCCGTAAGCGTCATCACCTTGAACGTGGAGCCGGGCTGGCGGCGCGCGCTCGTCGCGAAGTTGAACTGGTTGCTCTTGTTCCCCGGCGTCACTGCTGCCATCGCGCGAATGGCGCCGTTGCGCGGATCGATCGAGACGATCGCCGACGCGGGATCGCTCGCATACGTGAGCACGTTCGTGATCGACGCAGTCGCGGCGCGCTGCAGCCCGGGCAGGATCGTCGTGTAGACCTTGAGCCCACCGGAGCGCACAGTGTTCGTGCCGTACTCCTGCTGCAGCAGATCTTCGACGTAGCCGAAGAAATACGGCTCGCGGATGCGCGTGAACCGTCTGCCCGCCTTCAGGTGCAAGACGCGCTGCGACTTCGCCTCCTGGTACTGCGACGACGTGATGTCGCCGTTCACGAGCATCGCGTGCAACACCTCGTCACGCCGCGC
>JANMWV010000581.1:0-15147 GCA_031394165.1 Actinomycetes bacterium | reverse complement strand
CCGCGATCACGACGTTTCTCAGTTGATAGGTCATCGATTTCCTCGCGTGTCTAGTGGATCAACTGGATGACCCGGACTCCGAAGTCCGGCTGCGTCGTGCCCGATGACGCCTGAATGCCTTTGGCGATGAACTGCGTGAAGTGGCCGGTCAGCGACGCGTCGTTCCCGTGGACGTCGAAGCCGTCCAGGTAGAAGCCGACCCAGCCGATGATGGTGTATTCGGCGTTCTGCCCGGTACTTGTGAGCGTGTCGAAGACGGGGAAGAGCAAGACGGTCCCGACCCGGTTCTGCAACGCGTCCTGAATCGAGCCGCCGGATGCGAACTTGGCGCCCGGATCCGAGCGGTACTTGCCGAGCGGCAGGTACTTGTCGAAGCCGTGCAGAATCCAATCGGCTTCCTCTGACGTTCCGGGTGTACCGCTTCCGCCTGGCAGGTTGAGCATCCCGAACGCTCCCGGCGCGCCGTCTTTGCCGAAGGTGAGCGTCGTCTGCTGCTTGAAGCAGGGGCAGCCGGATCCCGCGAGCAGCGGGTGCTGCTTGCTGACGACCATCGGGGCGACGTAGAGCGCCTCCGTGGCGAGCCCAGAACGTGCGGCGGCGGTCGCGCCGACCTTCACGACGTCGATGCCGAAGAGCTTGCTGAAGAAGCCGGGCGCATCCGAGCGCGCCTGCGCCGTGATCGTGTCGTTCGCGCTCAGGTCGCTCGTGATCGAGAGGTCGTTGGCGGCGAGTGGGCGCCCGTTCGTCTGCGCGTACTGGAAAGCGATCGTGGCGGCCGTCGACGGATTGCCGGGCAGCGACTGCGCGCCGGCGAGCACGGCCGCGTCGGCCGTGAGCTGGAGCTGGCGCTTCTCGCGGAACCAGGAGCCGACGTCGAGCACGAGCGCCGCCATCCCGAGCAGCGCTGCGAGGAACAGGACCGTCATGACCATCGCCTGGCCGTTTTCGCGCTTGATGTTCATTCGACTGCCTCCGTTGTCTTCGTGGTGAGGCTTCCCGCGGTGACAACCCAGCCGAGGAGGGAGATGGAGTACGGGTAGGTCGCGGTCACCGTCACCTGCGATCCCGGCGTCCACGTCGACGAGACGTTGACCCCGAGGCTTCCCTGATTCAGGTCGGCGCCGGATGCGCGTACCGCTGTGGTCGCTGCTCCGACGGGATCTCCGGACTGGCGCGACACGGCTGCGGCGCGCGCGCCGGCGCGTGCGGCATCCGTCAGCGTCACGTAGTTGTTGAACAGGATCCCGAATTGCACGATCCCGAACAGCAGCACGACGAGAATCGGCAACACGATGGCGAACTCCGCCATCGTCTGGCCCTGCTCGTCCTTGATGACTCTGTCGATCGTCGCGTTCATTTCGTTCACGTTCCTCCTGGTCGAAGATCGGGCGGGGCATGAGGGACTGCGGTGCCCCGCCCGATTTCGACTGCTAGTGCAGGTAGCCCGTCACTTGTACGAGCACTGCGGTGACACGGCCGCCGAGTTCGGCGAGGAGCAGCGCGGAGCCCGAGGCGACGACGGCGAGCACGAGTGCGTACTCGGGCATCGTTTGCCCTTCGTTGCGGCGAAGATGTGTTCTTACGCGGCTGATGGTGCGGCTCATTTGCGTTTCCCCAATCCGGTTGCGGCTTCCGGGTCGTACAGCGACTTCGCTACGGAAGCAGCGACGTCACGTTGTTGATCGCCTTCGAGATGCCGCCAGACAGCGCGGTGAAGGCGACGATCGCGCCGACGGTGATGACGGCGAGAACAACGCCGTACTCAGCCATCGTCTGACCGTCCTCCTTGCGCCAGTTCTGGCGCACGTAATCGATCCACAAGGAAATGAACATGTGTGCTTATTCACCTCCTCTCGCGTGTCCGGCGCGCTCCGTGTTGGAGCGTGCTGCTACCGAAACGACTGCGAGAAGCGAATACGTCGATGCGTCAATCTGCGCCACGCGTGCGATCCCCTCTTGCTTGTTGGCGTGGCCGAGACGCCGAGTTGTGCTTGAGCCGTGATCATCGAACCGACTCGCACGGCGGCGAATCCCTCGCCTAGGTGATTCGCATGTCGGTTCATCATTTCGAGTGACGCTGACGCGTACGACGCGCCGATAGGCGTCTCACGCAGTTCAGCTCGGTGCGCGGCCACCGCATAACGAAGGAGTTCTTATCGTGGCCGTGCGAGCGCTCGCCATAGTGGACGGTGCAGTCCTCTGTAACCGTTGTCGCGTCGCGAAGGATCCGTGGACGCGGATGAGAGGGTTGCTCGGCCGGCGCCGGCTCGACGACGGCGAGGGGATCTTGCTGCGACCGGCGTCGTCCGTCCACACGTGGTTCATGCTCTTTCCGATCGACGTCGTCTTCCTCGACCGGAATCTCGCCGTCGTACGGGTTGTGTCACGACTCAGGCCATGGCGCGCCGTTTGGCGTCGTGGCGCAGCGGCCGTCCTCGAGCTTGCTGCGGGCGAATGCGCTGCAAGCGGGCTCACGGTGGGCGATCGCGTGGAGTGGGTGATCTCGTGAGCACCATTGCGTTCGCGTTGCGTCGCCCGCTCGCGGCGCGCGTCGTCACGTCGCTCCCGGTCGCCGTCTTGTGGTTGTTGTTCGCGGCCGCCAACTTCTCCAACTGGCGAGCGACCCATCGCCCGATCGGGCTGGGCGCGACCGCGCTCGAGCTCATCGTCGCGGTGCTGTTCGTCACGAGACGCTCGCCGTGGATCGTCAGTCGCTCAAGGCTCGCCTGGTGCGCCGCTGCGCTGGGCACCTTCGGCATGCTCGCCGGCCGTCCGGCGTACCATCCCGTCGCCGGTCTCGAGCTGTTGTACGGCGGCCTGCAGCTGGGAGGCGCTCTCGTCGCCGGCGCCGCGGTGGTGGCGCTCGGCCGCTCCTTCGGAATCGTCGCCGCCAACCGAGGCGTCCGTACGGGTGGCCCGTACCGCTTCGTGCGACACCCGCTGTACAGCGGCTACTTCCTCACCGAGGTCGGCTACCTGCTGGAGAACCCGTCGCTTCGCAACGGATGCCTGTTCGCCGTCGTGATGGTGTTCCAGGCGATCCGGATCGTCGAGGAAGAGAAGACCCTCGCCGAGGATCCCGCGTACCAGCGCTATTGCCGGCAGGTTCGGAGCCGACTCGTGCCGTTCATCCTGTGACGCTCAGGCGGGAGCGTGAATCGTCCGCGTTCGCGGCTTTGGCGCCGCGGCGAGCTGGCCGCACGCCGCCTCGATGTCCCGCCCGCGCGTGAGCCGCACGGTCGACGGCACCCGCGTGCGGTCGAGCGCGAGCTTGAACGCGGCGATGCGGTCGCGCGACGAGCCGTCGTACATGCCCGTCGGGTTGTAGGGAATGAGGTTGACCTTGAAGTGGTCGCGGCCGAGCAGCTTCCCGAGTGCCGTTCCCTGCTCGGGGGCGTCGTTGACGTCGGCGAGCATCACGTATTCGATAAAGACGCGCCGGTTCGTCCGCTCGACGTGGCGCCTGCATTCCGCGACGACGTCCCGCAGTGGGTACGTGTCGTTCACCGGCATGAGCTTCGACCGCAGGGCGTCGTCCGCCGCGTGCACCGAGAGTGCGAGCCGGATCGGCTCCTCGACCTCGTCGACGAAACGCTTCAGCCCGGGCAGCCAGCCGACGGTCGACACGGTCGTGCGGCGATGCGTGATGCCGACGTCCGGCAGGCGCCGTGCCGCGGCGATCACCTCGTCGAAGTTCAGCATCGGCTCGCCCATGCCCATGAACACTGCGTGGTCGACCGGCGTCAGACGGCGGAAGTGAAGCGCCTGGTCGAGGATCTCCGACGCCGTCAGATTGCGGCCGAACGCCATCTTCCCGGTGGCGCAGAACGTGCAGGTCAGTGGGCAGCCCGACTGCGACGACAGGCACAGCGAGCGACGCCCGTCCTTGTAGCGCATCAGCACCGCCTCGACGGGATGGCCGTCGGCCGTGCGGAAGAGCGTCTTGATCGTCCCGTCCTTCGACTCCCGCTGCGTATCGACGGCCAACGTCGAGAACGGCACTGCCGCAGCCAACTCCTCGCGCAGCGCACGCGGGAGGTTCGACATCGCGTCGTAGTCCGCAGCGCCGCCCGCGGCCCAATCCCACACCTGACCCGCGCGATAGGCCGGCTCTCCCCGGTCGCGCAGCGTCTGCTCTAGAAGGGAGAGATCCACCTGGCCACGGTAGCGTGCGAGAATGGCCCATGAGCAGATCCCTACCGCCGCGTGAACGCTTCAGATCGACGAGCGGCGGCCTGCGCGACAGCTTCCCGCTCCGCCTCTACGACAAGGCCAAGCGGCTCGGCGTCTGGGATCCGTCGGATCTCGACTTCCGGCGCGACCGCGAGCAATGGCTCGAGCTCGAGGAGGACGAGCGCGGAGCGCTGACCCAGATCACGGCGCTCTTCCTCGCCGGCGAGGAGGGCGTGACCCTCGACCTGCTGCCGCTCGTGCTGACGATCGCGCGCGAGGGACGGCTCGAGGAGGAGCTCTTCCTCACGACATTCCTCTTCGAGGAGGGCAAGCACACCCAGCTCTTCGCCCGGTTTCTCGCCGAGGTCGCGGGCGCGCCGACCGACCTCGAGCGCTGGCACACGCCGTCGTATCGCACGATCTTCTACGACGAGCTCCCGCGGTCGATGAATGCGCTGCTCAACGATCCGTCGCCCGCAGCGCAGGCGCGCGCGGCGGTGACCTACAACATGGTCGTCGAAGGCGTGCTGGCCGAGACCGGTTATCAGGTCTATTTCGACGCGCTCGTCGAGCGAGACCTCCTGCCGGGACTGCGCGCCGGGCTCGGCTACGTCAAGCGCGACGAGGCGCGGCACATCGCCTACGGCATCTACCTGCTCAGCCGCCTCGTCGCCGCGGATGCGGCGCTGTGGGACGTCGTTGCGGCGCGCATGGAGGAGCTGCTTCCGCTTGCACTCGGCTTCGTCCAGGAGACCTACGAGCCATGGGGCGACGTCTCGCCGTTCGGCGTCGAGCGCGACACCGTCCTCGCCTGGGCGACCACGCAGTTCCAGAAGCGGTTCGAGCGAATCGAGCGTGCCCGCGGCAAGACGCTCGCCGAGATCGACGCACTGGCGGAGGAGGACTCGATAGCGTCTCTCGCGTGATCGACCTCCGCTCGGACACCATGACTCGCCCGACGCCCGCGATGCGCGAGGCGATCGCACGCGCCGACGTCGGCGACGAGCAGTACGGCGAGGATCCGACCGTTCTCGAGCTGGAACGGCGCGCAGCCGCATTCCTCGGGCACGAGGCGTCGGTCTTCCTGCCCACGGCCAGCATGGCGAACCAGATCGCGGTGCGGATCCTCACGCAGCCCGGCGACGAGTTGCTCGCCGAGGAGAACGCGCACGTGCTGATCAACGAGCAGGGCGGCCCCGCCGTTTTCAGCGGCCTTGTGATGCGCGGCTTGCCCGGGCGCAACGGCACCTTCGCACCCGAGCAGATCCGAGCGGCCGTGCGCGACTGGAGCAGCGGACACATGCCCCGCACGCGGCTCGTCTCGATCGAGAACACCCACAACTCGTCGGGTGGGCGCACCTGGTCGCTCGCGCAGATCGACGCCGTGGCCGAGACGGCGCGCGAGCACGACCTGCGCCTGCATCTCGACGGCGCGCGGCTCGTGAATGCGGCGGTCGCGCTCGGCGTGACGGCGGCCGAGATCGGGCGCCGCTTCGACGCCGTCACGCTCTGTCTCTCGAAAGGCCTCGGCTGTCCGCTCGGCGCGCTCATCGCGGGCTCCACCGAGTTGATGGTCGCCGCGCGGCGCGGCAAGCACCTCTTCGGCGGCGCGATGCGCCAGGCGGGCATCGTCGCGGCGGCCGGCGTCTACGCGCTCGACCACCACGTCGACCGCATCGCCGACGACCACGCCCGCGCGCGCAGGCTCGCGGAGGGCTGGGCCGCGGCGGGGCTTCCCGTCGAGCCGTCGAACACCGAGACGAACTTCGTGCAGATCGACATCGCGCCACTCGGTCTGACGACGCAGGAGGCGGTCGCGCGCGCCGAGGCGGCCGGCGTCGCCATCTCCGACACCGTCCACCCGACGATCCTGCGCGCGGTCACGCATCTCGACGTCTCGGACGAGGACATCGAGCGCGCGATCGAGATCGTGCCGGACGCGCTCGGAGCCGGAGCCCGTGTCAACGCCTGAGACGCTCGCCGCCGAGCTCGAGCGGCGCGTCCGCCGCGAGCAGCTCGACCAGCGTCTGCCGAGCATCGCGGCTGCCGTGCTCCGTGACGGCGCGCTCGTGTGGGAGACGGCAGTGGGCGCAGCGGACGTCGCCGCCCCTCGCGACGCGATACCGGACACGCAGTACCGCCTCGGCTCGATCACCAAGACGTTCACGGCCGCGGCGATCATGCAGCTGCGCGACGCAGGGAAGCTCGACCTCGAAGACACACTCGAGAAGCACGTCGACGCTGCCGCGCACGCGCCGACGTTGCGCCGCCTGCTCTCGCACACGTCGGGTCTCCAGCGTGAGACGCACGACGACGCGTGGCTCAAGGCGCGCTTCGCCGACGTGCCGGAGCTGCTCGCCACGCTCGGCGAGGCCGAACAGGTGCTGCCGCCGGGCGCGCGCTTCCACTACTCGAATCTCGCGTTCGCACTGCTCGGCGTCGTCGTCGAGCGCGTCTCGGGCATCCCGTACGCGCGGTACGTGCAGGAGAAGCTGCTCGCGCCGCTCGGGTTGACGCGTACGAGCTTCGAGCCGCTGGAGCCCGCTGCGACCGGCTACGTCGTGCTGCCGTACGTCGAGGGCGTCTGGGAGGAGGCGCCGGTGCAGACGGGCGCCTGGATCGCGGCCGGCCAGATGTGGGGAACGGTGCGCGACCTCTGCGCCTGGGCCGCGTTCCTCGCCGATCCCGACGAGTCGGTGCTGTCCCAAGCGAGCGTCGAGGAGATGCGCACCGTGCAGACGATCGACGACCACGTGCGGTGGAGCGGCGGCTACGGCCTCGGTCTGATGCTCCAACGTGACGGCGACCGGATCCTCGCGGGGCACGGCGGCTCGATGCCCGGCTTCATCGCGGCGGTGTACGTCTCGCCCGCGGACAAGGTCGGCGTCGCGATTCTCACGAACTCGAGCAGCGCCGGGCTCGGCGAGCTCGCGAAGAAGCTCGTCGCCGCGACCGTGGAGCAATGGCCCGTCCCGCCGAAGCCGTGGCAGGTGGAAGGCCCGCCGCCGGACGACGTCGTGCCGCTGCTCGGCATCTGGTTCATGGAGGGCGAGGCCTTCACCATGCGCTGGAAGAACGGCAAGCTCGACGCGCGGTTCCCAGACGACCCCGCGTGGAAGCCGTCGGCCGTGCTCGTGCGCGAGAGCGACGACCGCTGGCGGGTCGAGTCGGGCTGGGAGCAGGGAGAGGCGTTGCGCGTGGAGCGTGCTCCCGACGGCAGCATCGTGCGCCTCGTGCTCGCCGGCTATCCGGTCACGCGCGAGCCGACCCTGTGGGTCTAGCCGCCGGCGACTACTCGTACTGCAGTGCTTCGAGGATGTTCAGCCTGCCGGCGCGGCGTGCCGGGAAGATGGCGGCGACGAGGCCGGCGATCACCGCGGCGACGACGAAGACGGTCAGCGTCCCCCACGGGATCGTGAAGGCCGGGTAGTCGATCGCCTTGCCCACCATCAGCGCGAGCACGACGCCGACGGGGATGCCGAGCGCGGCGCCGAGCAACGCCGTGATGATGGCCTCGTGCCGGATCAGGTTGCGCACCTGGCGGCGCGTCATGCCGACCGCGCGCAACATCCCGATCTCGCGCGTTCGCTCGAACACCGTCAGCACGAGCGTGTTCACGATTCCGAAGAGGCTGATCACGATCGACAGCGAGAGCAGGACGTAGAGCAGCTTCAGCAGGAGGTTGATGCCCCTCTCCTGGAGCTGCGTGAACTGTGTCTTCGTCTGGATCTTGGCGTCGGGGAACTGCGCGAGCGCCTGCTTCAGCTGCTTCGTGTTCGCGTCGGTGACGCCGCCGCGCGTCTTCACGAAGGCGAAGAGGTTCTGCGGGTTCGCGTACTCGCGGTCGAACTGTTGCGCGGCGATCGTCACGTCGCCGAACGGGGAGCCGCCCTTCGGCGGGTCGAAGATCCCGCGCAGGACGACGTGCATCGTGCCGCCCGACGGCGTCTTGAGCACGATCGGCGAGCCGACGGTGAGGTGATGGTCCTTCGCGTAGCTCTTCGCCACGAGCGCGCCGTCCCTCCCGAGCTGCGCCGGGGTCTGAGGGCCGCCTTGCTTCCACTTCAGGTCGATCACCGTGCTGACGCTCGGCTCCACGGCAGTGATGGTGATGCGCTTGCCGAACGCCTGCGCCTCGCCGGCCCGCACCCCGCTCACGACCTCGACGCCCGGCACGCGCTGCAGCGCGCGCTCGGACGCGACCGACGAGGGCGTGAATCCGTTCTGCGACGTGAGGGCGTAGTCGGCAACGAACAGCTTGTTGACGGAGTCCTCGAACGTCGTCTTTAGGCCTGCGGCGAGCACGGAGACGAGCGTCACGAGCGTGAGCCCGATCATCAGCGCCGACGCCGTTGAGGCCGTGCGCGAGGGGTTGCGGATCGAGTTGCCACGCGCGAGCGACCCCGGTGCGCCGCCCCAGCGCGCCGCCGGGAAGCCCAGCACGCGCGCGACGGGCGGGACGAGCGTAGGTGCGAGCATCGAGACACCGATGAAGACGCCGACGGCGCCGATGCCGAGCATGATCAGGCGCAGCTTCGTCGAGCTGCCTCCGAAGAGCCCGAAGAGCATCAGCCCCACTGCGAGCGCGATCACCACGACGGCGATGAACGGCCCGAACCGGGCGAGCCGTGACGGGGGCAGCACGGCACCTTCGCGCACGGCCGCGATCGGCTGCACGCGCGTCGCGCGGAGCGCCGGACGGATCGCCGCGACCAGCGTCACCACGATGCCCACGAGCAGGGCGACGACGACGGTGCGCGTCGCGAAGACCGTGCCGACCTGCGGCAGGTCGATGCCGAATGCGACGAACAGCGCGTTCAGCCCCCTGGCGAGGCCCAGTCCGAGGAAGAGCCCGATCACCGAAGCGACCGCGCCGATCACGAGCGCCTCGAGCACGACCGACCAGTAGACCTGCCGGCGCGTGGCGCCGAGCGTGCGCAGCGTCGCCAGCTCGCGCATGCGCTGGGCGATCGTGATGCCCATCGAGTTCGCGATCACGAAGGCGCCGACGAAGAGCGCGACGAAGCCGAACGCGAGCAGGAAGTACTCGAGGATGCTCAGGAACGCGTTCGTGTCCTTCGCCGCCTGCTTCGCCTCCTGCTGGCCGGTGCGCACCTGCGCCGTGGCCGGTAGGAGCGGCTTGATCTGGGCAACGAGTTGCTCGGGTGTCACGCCGGCCTTCGACGCGATGCCGATCGAGTCGAGCTTCCCTTCCTTGTGGAAGATCCGCTGGGCTGTGGGCAGGTCGAAGATCGCCATCGTCGCGCCGCCGAGCGAGCTCAGCCCGGCGAAGCGCACGAGTCCCGAGATGCGGAATCGCTGCAGGGGCCCGCGGGTGAGCACGCCGATCTCGTCGCCCACCTTGAAGCCGTTCGAGGAGGCGGTCTTGGCGTCGATCGCGATCCCGTGGGAGCCGCTCGGCCACTGCCCTGCAGTGAGGACGAGGGGGTTGAAGCGCTGGTCGCCGCGCGGGTTGACGCTGAACGCGAGGTTGGGCGCGCCGCCGCGCGAGATCACCTTGTCTTTGCGGTCGACGAGCTTCGCCTGGTCGTCGATCCCGCCCTCCGCGACCGAGACGCCGGGCAGCCCGCGGACGCGCGCGAGCAGCGACTGTTGCAGCGAAGGCGCCACGACGCCGTTGTTCGCGCTGCCGCCGATCGCGCTCTTGCCCGTGATCACGGCGTCGGTGTTCTTGTAGACCTGCGTGAAGACGGTCCCGAACGCGGCCTTGATCGTGTCGGTGAGGACGTAGGTGCCGCTGATCATCGCGACGCCGAGGACGATCGACACCGCGGTGAGCGCTGCGCGCAGCTTGCGTCCCAGCAGGCCCTTGAGGGCGACCCCGATCACGAGCTGAGGCTGCTCATCACCTCGAGCACCTGCGGCGCGGTTGCGCCCGTGAGCTCTTTGACGATGAGACCGTCGGCGAGGAAGAGGACGCGGTCGGCGATGGCGGCTGCGCGCGGCTCGTGCGTCACCATCACGGTCGTCTGCCCGTATGCGTCCACGGATCTGCGCAGCAACTCGAGGATCTCGCCGCCCGTCTTCGAGTCGAGGTTGCCCGTCGGCTCGTCTGCGAAGAGGATCGTCGGGCGCGTCACGAGCGCGCGTGCGAGGGCGACGCGCTGTTGCTGGCCGCCGGAGAGCTCTGCCGGGCGATGCGCGCGGCGGTCGCTCAGGCCGGTCTGCGCGAGCAGCTCCTCGAGCCAGCGCGGGTCGGGCTTCTCGCCCGCGATCGAGAGCGGGAGGACCACGTTGTCCTCGGCCGTGAGCATCGGCAGCAGGTTGAAGAACTGGAAGACGAAGCCGATGTGCGCGCGCCGCAGCCGGGTCAGCTTCCCGTCGGGGAGCGTCGTGATCTCCGTGCCGGCGACCGAAACGGTTCCCTCGGTCGGCTTGTCGAGCCCGGCGAGGATGTGCATCAGGGTCGACTTGCCCGAGCCCGAGGGGCCCATGACGGCGACGAGCTGCCCGGCCTCGACGTCGATCGAGACGCCGCGAAGGGCGTCGACCGCGGTCGATCCTTCGCCGTAGCGGCGCGTGACGCCGGCTGCCGTGACGACGGTGCCGCCTGCTTGGGCGGGCGCGGGCACGCCCGCTTCGTCGATTGCGCTCATG
Source organism: Actinomycetes bacterium (assembly GCA_031394165.1). Taxonomy (GTDB): domain Bacteria; phylum Actinomycetota; class Thermoleophilia; order Gaiellales; family Gaiellaceae; genus Palsa-739. The sequence continues at coordinate 4,356 of JANMWV010000581.1, read as the reverse complement.
CGCCGCAACCTACCCACGGGGCGGTGTTCTGCGTATCCGGAACCTCCCGGATCCGTCCCTGAGCTTGCGGTCAGCGATTCCCGGAAAGGAGGAAGCCGACGGCGATCGCGGCGTACAGGCTGAGCAGCAGCCAGCCCTCCCAGCGGCGCGAGACGCCGTCTCGAACCATCACGGCGACGACGACCACCGCACCCGCCATCGCGGCGACCTCTTCCCAGCGGAAGGCGAGCGGCAGCGGGTGGGCGAAGAGCAGCGAGAGGATCATCACGGCAGGCGTCACGAGCAGGGCGACCTGCGCGCTCGACGAGATGGCGATTTCGCTCGCGAGCTTCATCTTGCCTGTGCGCGCGATCACGACCGCCCCGCCGTGCTCGGCTGCGTTGCCGACGATTGCGACGATCACCACGGCGATGAAGAACTCGCTCGCGCCGACCGCCTTCGCGAATGCGTCGAGCGAATGCACGAGGATCTCGCTGACGAATGCCGTCGCGACCGTTGCGACGGCGAGGGTTGCGAGGGCGGTCAGCAGCGACCAGGCGGTGTCGGCCGGATCGTCGCGGTCCTTCTCACGGTGCCTGCGGAGGTTCTTGCGCGTGACGGCGAGGTAGAGCACGAGCAGCACCACGGACACCGGAATCGATGCGACCACCGCGCTATGGCGTTCCGGGTTGCCCGTGTAGCCGAGCACGACCGGCAACAGCACGGCGAGCACGGCGGCCCCGCAGAGGCCGAGCTGGGGGAGCAGCGACCGCGGGTCGAGCCGGGCCCGGTCGGGGCCGGCGATCTGCGCGACGCCGAACACGAGCAGGAGATTCGAGATGACGCTGCCGGCAAGCGACCCGCGCACGACCTGCGGCAAGCCGCCCTGGATCGCGAGCAGCGCGATGATCAGCTCCGGCGCGTTGCCGAAGCTCGCGTTGAGGAAGCCGCCGACGCCGGGTCCCGTGTGCTCGGCGGCGTGTTCGGTCGCGGCGCCGATCAGCCAGGCAAGCGGAATGAGCGCCGCGCCGGCGAGCACGAACATCGTCGTCTCGCCGAGATCTGCGAGATGCTTGAGAGCGATCGTCGCAGGCGCGAGGGCGAGCAACGCCCAGAGGATGCGGCGTGCCACGGCGCCGGTAGCCTACCCGCCCATGCTCGAGGCAGTTCTCTTCGACTGGGGTGACACGCTCGTGCACTGGGAGTGGGACCCCGAGTTGCTCGCCGCGGGGCACACGGCAGGGCTCCGTGCGATCGGCCACGCGCCGCTGCCCGAGCTGACCGTGCGCTTCACCGAGACGTGCCTGCCGCTGCTGGACGCTCCGGGAACGCTCGAGGAGGTCGGCTACGCGGGACTCGTGCTGAGGCTGCTCGCAGACTCGGGCATCGAGGCCAACGAGGCGCAGGTCGCGCTGTTCATCGAAGCCGAGTATGCGGTCGCGGAGTCCGCGACCCAGCTGGCGTCGACGACACATGCGCTGCTCGAGTCGGTGCGGGAGCGCGGCCTGAAGGTCGGTGTCGTCTCGAACGCCTTCGATCCGCCGGCCCTGCTGCACCGCGACCTCGAGCAGCTCGGCGTCGCGGAGCGGTTGGACTTCGCCGTCTTCTCGTCGGAGACCGGCGTGCGCAAGCCGCACCCCGCCATCTTTCAGCGTGCCCTCGACGCGCTCGGCGTCGCAGCGGCGCGCACGCTCTTCGTCGGCGACTCGCTCTCGATCGACATCGCCGGCGCGCGCGCGCTCGGCATGCACACGTGCCAGGCGGTCTGGTTCCGCGCCGACGCCGATCCCGAGGCGGCTGAGGCCGACTTCCAGGCCTTCACGCAGATGGACGTCCTCACGGTCCTGCGGCGCCTCGAGGAGGCCGGCTAAGAAGCCCTAACTGAGTCGCGACTCCGCTTGCACAAGCGCAAAACGCGCCAGAAATCAAGTCTTGCGGGATGCGGAAGACCTGACCCACAATGCGATCAGATGAATGAGGCGTCCGATGGGTGACGTGTCGCAGCGGCTCCAGGAGCTCGCGCTTCCGCTCCGCCCGCAGGACGCCGTCGACTGCCGCGGCTGCGAGGTTCATTGCGACAAGGTCGTCTACCCGTCGGCCTGCCTCGACCGCTCGTGCCCGTTCGCCTACGCGTACGAGGAGCACGGGCACACCTTCATCGGGTGCATGCAGAAGGTCTACGAGGCCGAGATCGACCTCGACATGCTCCGGATGGCGGAGCGCCGCCGCGAAGGTTTCGGCGCCGTGCGCGCGATCCGGGCGCCGCTGCCGATGTGCCGCTCCGAGATCGAGCCCTGCTACGAGCACCGCACGGGCGAGCTCGGCTGCGTCAACCCGGAGTTCAAGGAACTGCCGGCGGGATCGCCGACGTTCCGGGTGATCGCCCGGTTGCGGTAGCCGTCGGGAGTCGCTGCAGCGCGAGCACGCCAAGCAGAGGCAGAGCCCCGGCCGTGAGGAAGGCCACGCGCCAAGACGTCACGGAGACGAGGGCGGCGAACGCGGGCGCGGCGATCGTGACGTAGACGCCGAGTACGGTCTGCTGGAAGCCGAGGGCGGCACCGCTACGTCCAGCGCCTGCGGCCTCCGCGGCGGCAGTGAACGCGACGCCGTTCCAGGAGAGGCTGAAGACTCCCGCCACGACGAGCGCCGCAACGAGGACGGCGAGGGGCGCGTCGACGAGCAGGCCGACCGCGGCGGTGCTCGTTGCGATCGCTGCCCCGATCACGCGCAACAGGCCGATCCGCGAGCTCACGCGGTCAGACAAACGGCCCGCGCCGATGCGCGCGCCGATCCCGAACACGTTCATCGCGGCGAGCACAAGAGCGGCCGAGTGCGTCGAGAGGCCGCGATGCTGATGGAGGAACAGCACCGAGTAGCTCGTGAGCGCGATCTGCGCGACGACGAAGAAGCTCGAACCTGCGGTGAGGACCCAGATAAGCCGGTCGGCGAACGGCTGCCGGCCGCCGGCCGCGCGCGGCTCTGGGCCCACCGGCGCCTCGCGCAGCAGCACTGCGCCGACCGCCGCTCCGGCTAGCGACGCGATGCCGAGTGCGAGAAACGCCGGCGCCGGATCACCATTCGCCGCGAGCCACGGCAGCGTGGCGGCTGCCGTGGCGGCGCCAACCGGCATCGCGGCCTGACGGATCCCGAGTGCAAGCCCGCGCTGGTCCGCTGCGAACCAGCCCATCACGGCCCGTCCACTCGCGGAGTTGACGCTCGTGCCGAGCGCGCCGTAGAGGACGAGCAGCAAGACGAGCGCGGTGAAGTTCGTCGTGAGCGAGGTGCCGCACATCGCGACGCCTCCGCCGCCCAGTCCGAGCACGATCACGGCCCGCTCGCCGATACGGTCGGCGAGCAGCCCCCACGGCAGCGTTGTCGGCAGAGCTCCGAAGAAGACGGCTCCGAGGGCGATCCCCACCTGGCCGAGGCTGAGGTGGTAGTGGGAGCGCAGCGCCGGCGCGAGCGCGGCGATCCCGACCGAAGACGCCGAGAACGTCGACTGCGCGAATGTTCCCGCGCCCAGGATCACCCAGCGATAGCGCGTCACGTCGCGGCGAGCGCGCGCTCGCGGATCTCCTTCGCTTTGCGCACCTCGTTCGCGTCCGGCCCTTTCCGCTCGGGGCCCGCGGTCTCGAGCACCGCCGGCAGGCCCTGCAGCCGCGGATGGCCGAGAAACACGCCGAGCTCCTCGCCGAGGAGCCCTTCGCCGATGTTCGCGTGCCGGTCGCGGTTCGAGCCGAGCGGCGTCGCCGAGTCGTTGACGTGCAGCGCGCGCAGCCGGTCGAGCCCGATCGTCGAGTCGACCTCGTCGAGGCACGCGTCGAGCACAGCGCGGTCGGTGACGTCGACGCCGGACACGTAGAGGTGGCACGAGTCGAGGCAGATCCCGAGTCGCGGGTGGCCGTCGAGGTGATCGAAGATCGTCGCGAGCTCGCCGATCGAGCGTCCGATCGTGCCGCCGGCGCCCGCAGAGTTCTCCAGCAGCAGCCACGTGGTGTCGTTGCTGAGTGCGAGCGTCTGCTCGAGCGCGGGCACGACACGCTCGAGGCCCTTGTCGAGCCCGGCGCCGAGATGGGAGCCGACATGGAGCACGACCCCGTCGGCGCCGATCGCGCAGGCCATCTCCATCGTGCTGCGCAATGCGGCGACGGACTTCTCGTACACCTCGTCGTTTGGCGCGGCAAAGTTGCAGAGATACAGGGCGTGGCAGAGCACACCCTGGATGCCGGCTTCCTCGCGCCGCTCGCGGAAGCGCTCGAACGTCGCCGGGTCGTGGTTCGTCTGCCGCCACGTGCGCGGGCTCTGGGTGAACACCTGCACGGACTCGGCGCCGATCGCCTCGGCGCGGTCGATCGCCGTGTGGATTCCCCCGCTGGA
>JANMWV010000563.1:0-1875 GCA_031394165.1 Actinomycetes bacterium | reverse complement strand
CTGCAGCCCCGCCATCGCCGAGCGTCCGTAGACGAGCCGCGAGATGCCCATCCGGTTGTAGACCGGGTGCAACTCCTCGCCGATGATGTCGATCGTGCAGTCCGGCTGACGCCGCCTCACGTGGTCGGCGGCGGTATTCCCGGCAATGCCGTTCCCGACGATGACGACGCGCTCGACGGTGCGGTCGTAGTCCACCTCGATCCGCATCGGCGCGAGGAGCGTGACGCTGCTCAGGTCGAACGAGACGTCGACGTCGCCGAGCACCCGCGCCGAGCACGCCATCCGGCAGTCCCGGCCGAGCCCGAGCCGCTCGAGTGTCGACCGCTCACCGGCCGAGGGCGGCGAGAGCCGGTCGCCGCCGTGGAGGACGGCGATCGGATCGGCGCCGCACACACCCATCCGGCAGCCCGCTTCCACGTGAAGATCGACGCGCTCGGCCGCCTCGAGCAGGGTCGCGCCCGTCGGCATGACGATGCGCAGCCCGCCCGGCGAGAACTGCACCTCCGCCCGGCCGGCGCCGTCGACGCGCGAGCTTCCCCGCGGCAGCGCGACGGCCCGGTCGTCGTCCTGAAGCTCGGCGACGCGCCGCTCGTGCCGGTAGGTGCGCACGACGAACCAGACGCCGATCGCTCCCACCGCCGCGAACTCGGACACGGTGAGCCAGCGGGGCTTCTCGGCCTGGAACGCCGTCGAGAAGCGCAGGACGTTGTGGATGTTCAGCGCCGCAGCTCCCGCGATCGCCATCAGGACGAGCGAGGACACGGGGAGCAGCGCGTCGAGCACGAAGAAGATGCCCAGGCTGACGAGCATGTAGACGAGCGTGAGCCCGTAGTAGCGCGCGATCGACATGCCGAGGTCCGCGTGTGCGCCGATCACCGAATGCGGCACCGTGAAGAACGCGAACACGAAGCCCGGGAACGTGCCGGCGAAGAGCTTCAACTGGCCGACGCGATACGGCTCGCTCTCCTGCACGTCGGCGACGACCGCGAGCCGCGGGTTGAAGTCGAGACAGTTCGTCGTACAGCCCACGCAGGTCGAGCAATGCGTGTTCGCCACCACGACCGCCGGTGTCTGCCCGTACAGGCGCTGAATCGGCATGAGGGGACAGAACGTGCCGCACCAGCCGCTCTTACCCTTGAACACGACACCGCCGACGAACGCGGAGCCGAGCGAGACGAGCATCAGGCCTGCGACCGCGGGGCCGTTGTGGTCGAACCACGGTGCGCGCATGGAGATGAGCGCGAAGTAGGCCGTCGCCTGGATCAGGATCGCCTGGCGACTCAACCAGCCCGGCACCGTCAGCCCGCGCGTGAAGCCGAAGAGGCGCGGCACCTGGTTCAGCGTCGCCATCGGGCAGACGTTGCGCCAGATCCCGGGCGCGAGCAGAAACACGAGCGGCAGGCTAGGCAGGACGTAGAACCACCAGGCGATCAGACCCCGCCGCGGATCCACGAACAGGACGACGATCAGGGCGAGCGCACAGCCGACGAGCGCCACCCGCAGGACGTGCCAGACCCACAGCGGCAGCCGAGGCTGCATCTCGAGGTAGCTCGGGTACGGGTTGGCGACCACGGCTAGTCCGTCGCCGCGCCGGTTGCACGCCGCAGGCGCATCGCGACGATGCGGCCGGCGTCGAGCAAGATCATTCGCGCCAGCGACGGCGACGATGCCGCCAGCGTCTCGAACTGCTCGAAGCTGATCTGCAGCAACTCACCGTCGGTGCGTGCGCGCAACGTGCCCGAGCGCGGGCCCGGATCGAAGAAGCCGACCTCGCCGACGAGCGACGGCGCGACGATGACCGACAGAACCCGGTCTCCGTGCACGAACGCGAGCTCGCCGCTCAGCACGATGATCAGCGAGCGGTCGACCTCGCCC
>JANMWV010000536.1:0-6016 GCA_031394165.1 Actinomycetes bacterium | reverse complement strand
CGACGCGCATCGAGGACGTCTGGGAGGTCGCGCAGCGCGGCGACGTGATGCCGCAGAAGAGCACGTTCTTCTATCCGAAGCTCACTTCGGGCCTCTTGATGCTTCCGCTTGACTGAGTGGCTCGACCTCTGCCGCGATGCGGTCGCCGACGTCGAGGCGGTGCTCGAGCGGCTGCCGACGCGCGCCGAACGCGAACCCGTCGTTGGCAGCGGCGAGGGCGGCGACGAGACAACGGCGATCGACAAGGCGGCGGAGGACGCGATCATCGAGCGCTTTCGCGCGACCGGCGCCTCGATCGTCTCGGAGGAGATCGGTCTGCTGGAAGGCTCCGACACCGTCCTCGTGATCGATCCGATCGACGGCTCGCTCAACGCCAAGCGCGGCATCCCGTTCTTCTCCCTCTCGATCGCCGTCGCCCACGGTTGGACGATGGACGACGTCGGCTTCGGCTTCGTCCACGACTTCGGCAGCGGCGAAGAGTGGACCGCGATGCGAGGAGAAGGCGCCTTTCTCAACGGCGAGCCGCTCGGCGCCGTCCGGCCGAAGGACGAGATCGAGCTACTCGTGATGGAGGCGACGCGCACGGATCTCGTCGCGGCCGACGCGCCGAAGGTCGCTGCGCTCGCGCACCGCCTGCGGATCATGGGCTCGACGGCGCTCTCGCTCTGCCATCTCGCCGCGGGGCGCGTCGACGCCGTCTGCTCGCTGAAGGCGGCCCGCTCGGTCGACATCGCCGCCGCGCAGCTGCTCTGTCGCGAGGTCGGCCTCTCGCTCGACCTCTTCGACGACCCCCGCGGCTTCGGCGAGGCCGAGCTCGACCTGGTCGGCCGTTCGCGCATCGCCGCCGCGGGCACCGCCGACCTGTGCACGCAGGTCGCGACCGCGCTATCCGCCTAGGCTGCTCCGGCTGGAACGACGCGACGTTGATTCGGGCTGGTTGAGCCAAGCTGCCGGCGAAGATAGGCCGGTCGGCCCCTTGCGGTTCGACGTAACCCGGATACGCTCAGGTCTGTGAGGTCGGGGAGGGTCTTGTTGGCGGCGTTCGCGCTGGCGTTCGTCGCGGTACCGCCTGCGGCTGCATCAGGCTGGTTGCCGCACGGCGCCGACGCCACGTGGACATACCAGTGGACCGACACTGCGTACAACGCGACGCCCACGAACGAGAATGTCACAGTGAAGAGCCAGGCCGGCTCGAGCTTCGTACTCGAGTGGACGACGAAGGATGCAGGAACGCCTGATGCACCACAGAGTGCTGGCGCGGTGTCATTCCAGGAGACCACCTTCGGGCTCGTCAACACGGACTGGACGAGCACCCCACCGCCGAGCGCATTCCCAGTTCTCTGTGCAAGCCTCGGTTCATGTGGCAACAGCCTTGCAAGCGCGTACTACGACGTCATCTGGGGCTCGCGGGCGCCGGTGCTGGCTGAGCCGCTGCTGCAGGGTGCAAGCTGGAGCGCGACAGGCGGAGCGCAAAACGACGTCTCGAGCCTCAACGATTACATCGGCACCGAGTCGATCACCGTGCCGGCGTTCGACAAGCCCGTCATCGCCGCGAAGATCCGTTCTCAGATCACGCAGGCCGGTGCGCTCGGCGATCCGTACGGCAGTGGCATCCGCACGACGTGGTGGGTTTACGGTGTCGGCCCCGTCAAGATCGTGTTCCAGCACGCAGGCGGTAGCGCAGCGCCTGTGACGACTGTCGTATTGCAATCGACGAACCAAACTGCAGCCCCGCCGCCGCCGGATGTGTCGTATTTTCCGCTGCGTGTCGGGATCAAGGGCACCTACAGCTGGACGAACAAGAAGCACTTCAAGAAGCCCGAGGTCGAGAAGTTCTCGATCGCCCAAGCCGCGAACGGCACGGCCATCGTGAAGTTCTCGAGTGTCTCCGGCCCGATGAAGGTGGCAGGCGCGTACCAGTTCACCGCGCGGATCGATGGTGTGACGAGCGTGTCGAGCGCGACGAAGGCCGCGTCGCTTGCGAACCTTCCGCCGCTCGGACCGAGCGCCTTACCTCCCAACAAGCGTCGTCACTTCTTCACACCGTTCGACCTGATGACGTTCGGCTTCAACCCGCTGCTGCCCGCCTACCCGTCCACCGGCGCGACCTGGTCATCCGACCCGAACAGTCGCGACTTCGGTGTGTACGGAGTGAACGGTGCGACGAGAATCGTGGGGGTGCAGAAGGTGACGGTGCCGGCGGGCACCTATCAGGCGCTTGTTCTGACGAGCACGCTGAAGCAGCCGGGCTTTCCGTTCGGCAGCGGGACGCACACGATGTGGTTCGGTCCCGGCAAGGGCCTTGTGAAGCTCGTGTTTCGCCATGACGACGGCAGCGTCTCCGTCGTCGAGCTCACGCACTGAGACCTATGAGCCGCGCGACCATTGTGCTAGGCGCCGTCGCGCTCGCTGCGGTCACCACGGCCGTCGTGGTGGCCATCGTCAATCACAAGGCGTCGACGAAAAAGCATGACGCGGTCGCGGGCTACATCAAGAACGTAGACGCGATCGAGCAGCGCATGAAGGCTCCGCTGACGAAGATGATCCAGGCGTATCGCGCGTTCGCCTCGAAAGGCTCCGTGGGCTCGCACGCCTCGGACCTCGCCGGCGGGGAGGCGACGCTCGCGACGCTGCATCGGCGGATCGCTTCGCTGCCGGCGCCGCTCCCCGCCAGCCGCCTGCGGGCGCTGCTCCTCGAGTTTGTCGCCGGGGAGATCGCGGTCGCTCGCGAAGTCGGGCAGCTCGCCGTCTTCAGTCCCCGGTACACCGCTGTGCTGCGTCAATCGCGAGCCGTCGGAGTCGAGCTGACGCACGGGCTCACGTCCGTGAAATCCCCGAAGGCCAAGAAGATCCGCGGCACGAGGAAGCAGGTTGCAAAGGCTCAAGCCGCATTTTCTACCGCCGCGGCTGACGCCGCCCGGAAGCAGGCGGACGCCGTGGACGCCTACGGCGTCGCAGTCACCGTCCTGCAAGCGCGGCTTCGGCGCCTCGATCCGCCGGCGGTCATGCGGCCCGGCTACATGGCAGAGCTACGGATGCTGGCGGCCTCGCGCCGTGCCGGTGCAGCGCTCTCGCACGAGCTGCGGAAGGCCAATCGCGCGAAAGCCGCGTTTCTCGGCAGACGCTTCACAATCGCGGCGCGAACAGCGGGCAGCGTGAGCGCTCAGAGGGCCCAGGTGGGCGCAATCAAGGCCTACAACACCCGCGTGCGAGCTCTCAATGCACTCCAGGGTCGCATCCAGAAGGAGCTCGCAAGGCTTCAGCAACTCACGGGTTGACGTTCCGAGACGACTAGGACCTCACGGTCAGTGAGACCTATTGACCCTGGTTGCGAACAATGGCAAGGTCGCTGTTCTGCTCGCGCTGGGGAGTGCGAGTTGGTGCAAGAGGGGAGTAGGGGAATCGAGTCGTACGCGTCAATCGCGTCAGCCCAGCCTTACGGGCTGATCGCAATGCGAATGCGAGGGGTGCGCTACTGGTGGGCCGGTCTCGGCTTGCTCGTTCTCTTCGCGATGTACGTCGAGCCGATCGCGGCCGGCTTCCGGCTGCCGAGCCTTCCTGCGCCTACGATCCCGCTGCCCTCGCTCGCCATTCCCGCAGTGTCCTTCCCCGTTCTCCGCGTCCCCAAGGTTCACGCCCAGGCTGCGCTCGCCGCTCTTCCCCACAGCAAGACTGGTAGCCGGCACGCGACACCGAAGGCGATGCAGAAGGCCGTTCGCAAGCGCGTGCCCGTCGTCTCCGATGCGCACAAGCAAGGCGCATCGGCAGCGGCGTCGACGAAGCCGAAGGCAAAGGCGAAGGACCCGTTCGCAAACGCCGTCGTCGTGGACGACTCGATCGGAACGCCGCTGAACCTTCCGGCTCCCGCGAAGACGGATCCCGGCGTCCCAGCGCCGGTTTCAACCACGGAGCCGCCTCCGAGCGGCGACATGACGACCGACCCCGCTATCCCTCAGCCCGCTGCGAGTGCATCTCCTGCCACCAGCGACACGACCGGCTACTCGTATGCCTCTATCTCGACCCGGCACCTCGCGTCGGCGGCGAGCTCGTCGGAGAGCAATCCGGTCCCGCCCCCCGCGGAACCCATCGTCACCGCGATGACCGGCGTCGGCGCCGGCACGGTCACGTCGGTGAGCGTCTCTACCTCGACGGGTAGCAGTGCGCCGATCGTCTCGGCGCCCATCGTCACCGCGACGACCGGCGGTGACGCCGGCACTGTCCCCGCAGGAACCGTTTCGACCTCGACCCCCACCGCGACCGTCTCGACCGTCGCAGCAACTGTCACGCCGAATGCCGGCGTGACATCAACGACTGGTACCGGCTCCACGCCAGGCGTCGGTGGAGCGACGGCCGGCAACGTCACCGCGCCCGGCGCCCCGGATTCGACCGTCTCGAGCAGCAGCACGACGCAGACCAGCAGCAGCCCGACGACGACGACCGCGACGAGCGGCGTGACGACGACCCCCGGCGTCATTTCGTCCGTCAGCGTGCGCGGCCCTCCGACGGCCTGGGTCCTGACGCTCCCGAGCTCCGTGGGGCACAACGTCACGATTTCCTCCGACGGCGCAAGCGTCGTCGTTGCAGTTGATGGAGTCACGCAGTCGAAGCAGCTTTCCGAGGTAACGGGTCTTCAGGTCGTCGGCGGTTCAGGCGACGACGTCATCACGATCGATGCTTCTGCAGTCGCTCTGACGCTCGCCGTTGACGGCGCCGCCGGGAACGACACGCTCGGCGGACCGTCGGTCGACAGCAGCTGGTCGATCACGGGTGCCGGCGCCGGGACAGTTGGCGGCGTCTCGTTCAGCGGGTTCGAGAACCTGCTCGGTGCCGCAAGCAATAAGGACACGTTTGTCTTTGAGCCCGGAGGAGCGCTTAGCGGTGTCGCCGACGGTGGCGCGGGCGGCTACGACACGCTCGTCATCTCCGGCGGGTCGTACGCGAATGTTGGCTTCACCACTACCGGTCCGAACTCGGGCACCGTGTCGCGCGACGGAAATGTGGTCACCTACGCCGGGCTCGAGCCCATCGGTGACACCACGATCGGCGCGAATCGCCAGTTCTCTGGCACGTCCGCCGGCGAGACAATCACGATCTCGGACACGGGGACGTCTTCGGACAACTCGTTCCAGATCACCTCGAGCTCGGGTGAAGGAATCCAGTTCATCAACGACGCGTCCACGATCCTGACGCTCACGATCAACCTCGGCGCAGGCGCCGACACCTTCCACTTCATCTCGATTGACTCAATGTTCACGGGCCTTGTCCTGGTCGACGGCGGATCCGGCGCGGACACCGTCGCAGGACCGGACGCGGACGTTCGCTGGGATATCAATGGAGTCAACGCCGGGACAGCTTCCGCATCTGTTGGGCTGGGCCTCTACACGCTTCTCTTCTCGTGGAGCAACGTGTCGAGCGTTCAGGGCGGGACGGCGGACGACGAATTCAATCTCCTCGACGGCGGGGCGCTTGGATCTGCCTTCAGCGCCGGAGGGGTCAACGGCGGTGGCGGCAACAACAGCCTCGTCGGTCCTAACGCCGACACGCGCTGGCAGATCACCGGTGCCAACTCGGGAAACGCCGCTCATCCGAACGGTCCGCCGACGTACGACCTTCTGGCCAACTTCGCCAACGTCGGTGTTCTCACGGGCGGCTCGGCAACGGACGTGTTCTACCTCTTCACTGCCGGAACGATCACGGCGGTCGACGGCGGTGTCGGTGACAACTACCTCCAGGGTCCGGATTTGGACATGCGCTGGACGATCATCAACGTCGACCACGGTCTGGCGGATCATCCAGTCATTCCGCCGGACCCACCCACGACGTACATCAATCTGTTCGCCTGGAGCCACATCCAACATCTCGTCGGGGGCTCTGCGCGGGATGTCTTCTACATCCAGTCGGGCGGCAGCGTCAGTACGATCATTGGTAGCAGCGGTGGCGCGAACTTCATCCAGGGACCGGACGCCACGAACGCCTGGGCGATCACCGGTGTGAATGCCGGGTCGCTGAACACAAC
>JANMWV010000513.1:0-3281 GCA_031394165.1 Actinomycetes bacterium | reverse complement strand
CCAGGTACTGGAGATCTGGAAGGCCGAGTTCGAGGGCTCCTACCGGGTCGGCGGCTGCTTCCTCCTCGTCGTCCACCCGTTCTGCATCGGGCGCCACCCGCGCATCGCGATGCTCGACGAGCTGATCACCTGGATCAAGGGATTCCCCGACGTGTGGTTCGCACATCACCTCGATGTCGCGAGGGAATGGCGGCGCCTGCAGGAGGCAGCGGGAAGCTGGGATCGTCCGTAGGAGCCACGACGTCCTTCGCGTTCATTCCGAGGGTGCGGCCGACAGGCGTGTCCCGCGGCCGAGCACGATCCCGACGGCGATCACGCACCCTCCCGCTACCTGGCTGCGGCTCAGGGACTCCGAGAGGACGAGCACGGCGAAGAGCGCGCCGAGAAACGGCTGGAGGTTCGCGAAGAGCGATGCGCGGCCCGGCCCGACCCGCTCGATCGCGGTGAACCAGAAGACGTTGCCGAGCGCAATCGAGATCAGCGCGCTGTAGAGCAGCGCGCCCCATGCGAGGGCATCGGGCTTCCCCCAGCTCGCATGGGCGAGCACGGTGCTCGAGGCAACGGCGAGCATCGCGGCGCCGACGAGAGCGGTGACCGCGTTCACGACGACCGGCGAGTGGCGCCGCATGACCGGAACGACCATCACCGAGTAGATCGCGAAGGTAGACGTGGTGACGAGCGCGAGGCCGATTCCGGCGGCGCTCGCAGAGAGCCCCCCGCTGGCCCCGGCCGCGACGAGCGCTACGCCGGAGAACGAGACGCCGGTCGCCACCCAGTGACGCGGCCGCAACCGCTCGAGGCCGCTCAACTGCGAGATCAGCGAGACGAAGATCGGAAGCGTCCCGAAGACGAGAGCGACCGTCGAGGCGGAGACGAGTCGAACCGCGTAGACGAACGAGACCTGATTGACGAACACTCCGATCACGGAGGCTGCGGCCAGGAAGGCCAGGTCGCGCCGGCCGACGAGCAGGCTGTGCCCGCGCCATCGGGCGAGGCCCGCGAGCGCGACCCCGGCCAAGCCCCACCGCAGCGGCGCGTAGGCGAGCGGCTCGAAACCGTGGGTGAGGCCGTAGCGGATCGCCGTGAAGTTGAAGCTCCAGAGGAGCACGGTTCCGAGTAGGAGGCTCTCGGCGGGGATGCGTCGCACGCCCGCGAGCCTAGTGACCCGGCAAGCGGAGCCCACACACAGCGGCGGTTGCACCGTCTGCCCCGGCTAGTCTCGCCGTGTGGCAGTGCATGAGATCCTGATCTGGTCGGACTACATCTGACCCTTCTGCCGCATCGGCCAGCGAACGGCCGAGAGGCTCGAGCGCCGGTTCGGCGCCCAGATCGAGTGGCTGCCCTTCGACCTACACCCGGAGTACCCGCCGGAGGGGATTCCTCGCACAGACCTCATCCGGCGGTACGGAGAGGCTTTCCACCGGCAGGTCGAGCTGGCGTTCAAGCGGGAGGAGCTCGTCTACAACCCGCCGCCGGACGTCGTTCCGAACTCGCATGCGGCCCTCCGCTTGACCGAGCTGGCACGATCGCAAGGCAAGCACGGCGCCACGCACGACCGGCTCATGCGCGCCTACTGGGAGGAGGGTCTGAACATCGGCGATCCGGCCGTTCTCCACACGCTCGCGGCGGAGCTCGACCTCGAGGGCGCGGCTGCCCCGATCAGTGCAGATCTGTACGAAGAGCAGATCGAGCGTGCGACCGCCCAGGCTCATGCGATCGGTATCAACGCGATCCCTGCATTCCTGCTCGACCGCCGCCTGATCGTGCTCGGGGCGCAGCCTCGCGAGGTCTTCGAGCAGGCTTTCGAGCAGCTCGCACAAGCAGCGCCGCCTGTGGACCAATGACCGCCGCCAAGGGCGTAGTACGACCTGGTGCTCTCGCTTGACTGCCCCCTCAACCGGCGGTCGGCACGGTAAGACAGGGCCGGCGCTCGCCGTTTGGGCGTCAGCGGCTGTCGGCCCTCAACTGTCCGCGAGCTCGAGCCCGATCCGTGCAGCCGATCGCACGCCCGAACGTGCCGGCCAGCCAGCCGGCTGCGGCGATCGCCGTCGAGCTCAGCCGGTGGGGCGCGGCAGCGCTACCGACTCGCCTGCGCCGAGATCTTCGAGAAGCTCGATGGTGCGCCCGTCGAGCTCGATCCCCGCGTCACCGGCCGCACGAGCCGACCGCTCCTCCAGCTCGCCGGGAACGAGCACCTCGCTGAAACCCACCGCCGGAGGGGTCGCCTTGATCAGAGCCACCAGCCGAGCGATCCGCTCGGTGAACGCCTCCCGACCGACGAATCGCTCGGGATCCACAGCGACATAGAAGCTTCCGACCGTCCCGGTCCTCGTCGCCGAGCCACTGCTCGCCGAGCCGGTCAAGCTCGTGTTGATGAGCTCCGGGCCTAGGTCGGCGCCCGCTAAGACCCCCGTCAGCACCTCGAGGGCAAGCGCCAGACCGTACCCCTTGTAGCCGCCCGCCGGGAGGAGGGCCCCTGCCAGCGCGGCGGCCGGATCAGTGGTCGGCAGCCCTCCCGAGTCGAGCGCCCACGTGTCGGGAATCGCCTCGTCGTTCAGCTCCGCGAGCTTGATCCGCCCGCGAGACACCGCTGACTGGGCCAGATCGAGGACGAAGGGGGCCATGCCCTCGGGCATGGGCGCGGCAATCGACAGCGGGTTGTTGCCGAGCCGTGCTTCCGCCCCGCCCCAGGGGGCCATCACGGCCGGCGTGCTCGTTGCGACGATCCCCACCATGCCGCGCTCGACAGCCCGCAGCGAGTAGAAGGCGGCAGCGCCGAAGTGGTTGCAACCGCGCGCCGTGACGAACCCGACTCCGTATGTCTCGGCCCGCGCGATGGCCTCGTCCATGCTCACCGTTCCTGTGACCGCACCGAAGGCTCCGCGCCCGTCGACCAGCGCGGTCGGCCCGTGCTCGCGCTCGATAGACGGGTCGGCGTCGACGACGACCCGTCCCGCTCGCGCCTCGGCGCAGTACGACGGGAGGCGTACCAGCCCGTGCGTATGGACACCCCGGCGGTCGGCCTCGATCAGGCTCGCAGAGACAACCCGTGCGGTCTGCTCGCTCGCACCGAGGCCGGCCACGATCCCCTCCGCGAATCCGCGGAGCGCGCTTTCGGGGAAGCGCTGGGGATCCACGTGGGTGCTCGATCCCCCCTAGCGCCGGCTGAGGTAGACGGCCGAGTAGTCACGCGAGCCGAGGCCGGCCTCCTGGCCCTCGCGATACGCCGCGAGCGCCGCTGCGGCGACAGGCGACTCCCCGAGGGCGAGCGCGAGCGCGAG
>JANMWV010000504.1:0-4279 GCA_031394165.1 Actinomycetes bacterium | reverse complement strand
TCGGCTTCTTCGACTGGGTACGCCTCCTCCGCCGCGCCGCCTTCGTCGTCAGCGACTCCGGCGGTGCGCAGGAGGAGTGCTACTTCCTCGACCTCCCGTGCCTCGTGCACCGGCGCCGCACCGAGCGCGTCGAGGGGATGGGCGAGACGAGCGAGCTGTCCGGGTTCGACCCGATGCGGCTCGAGGAGTTCTTGCGCGACTTCTCCCGCTACGCCCGGCGCACGGCGCTTCCGACCGCGTCGCCGAGCGACGTGATCGTTGCGGACCTGGCGTCACGCGGGTTCGTGTAGCGACGTCACGCCTCGTTGTCCCACCCTCTCGCGGCGGCGCGCGCATCCGCTTCCACGCCCACCCGGTCGTAGTACCGCAGGATGTAGGTGCGGTAGAAGATCGCGGCCGTGTCCCAGGCGACATTCCAGGCATCGCGGACACCGACGCGCGGAAAGGGTCTGATGCGGGTCACGACGACCGGCGCCTCGGCGATCGTGTACCCGAGCCGGTGGACGTTGACGAGCACCTCGAGGTCGTGGGCGTATCGCTTGATCACCAGGCGTGGAAGCACGCGCGAGAGGACGGCTCGCCGATAGAGCTTCAAGCCGGTTTGCGTGTCGTGGACGGGCAGGTGGAACAGCGCCCTCACGAGCCAGTAGTAACCGTACGAGAGCACGCGCCGATCGGCTGGGTAGTCGATCTTCGACTCCGGGTGGAGCTTCGAGCCGATCACGACGTCGGCCCCGGTCTCCTCCATCGTCCGCCACAGCAGACGAAGCTGTCGCGGATGCACCTCCAGATCGGCGTCCATGAAGAGCACGAGATCCCCGACGGCGGCGCCGGCGCCCCGGATCAACGCCGACCCCTTGCCGCGGTTGACCTCGTGCCCGACGACTCGCACGTTCGGGTATCCGTCGGCGACGGCGCGGGCCAGATCGGCGGTGCCGTCGTCGGACCCGTCGTCGACGACGATCACCTCGTGCCGGAAACCGAGCCCGTCGAGGGTCGCGACGGTCTCGTCGACGCACCGCGCGACGAGCGACGCCTCGTTGAAGGCGGGGATGACCACCGAGACGAGCGGGGTCTTCATCGACCCCGCCGGTCGAAGACCTCTCCGGCGACCGCGAGCACCAGCGCAGCGACGACCTGCACATAGACGAGCTCTCGCCCGCTCGTGTGAAACACGGTGAAACCGGCTCCTTGGCCGGCCAGGACGACCAGACCGGCAATCCAGAACCGCGTGCGTCCGATCGACAGAGAATGGAAGAGATAGACGAACGCGATCGCATAGAGCGCCATCGCGACGGACAGCAAGCCGACCCAGTTCGAAGCTGCTTGATAGCGGCTGCCGAAGACGGCGACGATGATCGGCCGCCCTGCAACGAGCAGGAGACCCACGGGAACGATCGACGCGGCAGCCGTCGCGCCGAGCGCTCCCAGCAGATGTCGGCGCTCGCGCGTGGCGTCGCGCAGCGTCGAGACGTGTGGAAAGAGCACCGTTGTGATGGCGGTCGGAATGAGCAGCACGGAGCGTGCGACGACCGACGCTGCCGCATAGGGACCCGCGCGTGACGGGCCCAACCCGAAGCGGGCGACGAGCACGTCGGCCGTCGTCAGGACGGCGAAGATCGTCAGACACGCACCCGCTCCGTGGCTGTAGCGGGTCAAGAGCGGCCGGCGAACGGGCGCGAGATGCGCGGCGGCTCGCAGATACGACATGAGGGGGCCGACACCGACGACGAGCGTGACCACCGTCGCGGCCGCGATCCCCCCCATCACACCGGCCACGCCCAGGCCCGCCCACGCAGCACCGATCGCCAGCATCAGCTTCAGCAGCGCGAAGCCGACCTGACCGAGCCCGAATGCGCCGAAGCGATGAGTCCCCTGGAGCCCTGCCCAGACGATCGTCAGCACTGCGGACGCCACCACCGACGCCGCGGTTGCGGCAATCGGCGTCGGGTGTTGCACGTTGAGCAGGAGCGCGGCGGGCACGGCAAGGAGCGCGAGGATGAGCGCCACCGGCGCCGACAGCCGAACCAGCTCGCGCGCGCTCTCGAGCAGCGCTGCGCCCGCACCGAGAGCGCCGCGCTCGGAGTAGTCGGCAGCGACACCTCGTGCGATCGTCGCCTGCAGCGCACCGAGCGGCACACCAGCGATCGCAATCACGACGAACAGCGTGGCGAGCAGGGAGTAGTCGGCCGGGTGGAGCAGGCGCGCCATCGCCAACTGGGTGACCGCCGTGACGCCGCTCGCGGCCGCCATCGCGATCCCGATCGTCAGGCTCGATCGAAAGAGCCGGGAGGACGTCGGGAGTCGCCGCCGTTGCGGGCGGGGCGGGGCCGACGCCATGCCGCGCATGATAGGTCGACGATCGCTCTTGGTGGGGCCGTCTACGCCGCTTCGGCGCGCGCCGTCGCGGCGCGACGGGCACGCTGCGGTGCATGCCTGCGCGGGCGGAGCGGCGCGAAGAGCCAGCCGACGAGCGGGACGGTGTACACCACCACCGCCGCGACGGCGGCCGAGATCGCGACCTTCGGCACGGCAGCGCCTGTCGGCGCCCCGGCGCGGGCGGCGCAACCGAGCACGAGCAGCACGAGCGACACCGACGCCGTGATCCCGCGTGCCAGGGCGGGCTTTCCCTCGAGGACGTCCGCCACCCCGACGAACGCAGCCGCGGCGGCGGCCGGCACGGCGAGCAGCACGAGGTAGTACGCAGCGCGATGGGCGCTTCCTCCGTCGGTGAGCAGCGCGCCCACCACGAGCAAGAAGGGAAGCAGCCGAGAGCCCATTGCGAGAAGGGTTCGACTCGGCGCCGGACGGTCCTCCAATCGTTACGCTCGCCCTATGGCAGACACGACACTCACCTGGCTCGGTCACGCCGCGTTCCGGATCGACACGACTGGCATCGGCGGCGGCGCGGGGAAGCGCATCTACGTCGACCCGTTCCTGAACGGGAGCCCCACGTGCCCCGCGGGCGAGCAGAGCCCGGAGCGCGCTGACATCGTCGCGGTCACGCACGGCCACGCCGACCACGTCGGCGACACGGTCGCGATCGCGCAGCAGCACGGCTCCACCGTCGTCGCGCAGGTCGAGCTCAGCGGCTGGCTCGCCAAGCACGGCGTCGCGGACGACAAGTCCGTCGGCTTCAACAAGGGCGGCACGGTCGACGTCGGCGGCGTGCAGTTCACGCTCGTGAACGCGCACCACTCGAGCTCGGCGCCCGACGGCTCGTACGGCGGCGAGGCCTGCGGCCTGATCGTAAAGACCGAGAACGGCACGGTGCTGTATTTCGCGGGCGACACGTGCGTCTTCGGCGACATGCAGTTGATCGGCCGCATCTACCAGCCCGACGTCGCGATCATCCCGATCGGCGACCACTACACGATGGGCCCGCGCGAGGCGGCCGTCGCACTCGGGCTGATCGGCGCTCCGCGCTGCGTCCCGAGCCACTGGGGAACGTTCCCCGCCTTGACCGGAACGCCGCAGAAGCTGCAAGAGCTCGCTCCCGCCGGCGTGCAGGTGGAGCAGCTCGAGCCCGGCGACTCGGTGACGGTGTGAGAGAGCGCTGGTTCGGCGCGTCGGGACGGCGGGTGCCGGAGCTCGCGCTCGCGGGCCAGATCGAGCTCGGCGACGCACTCGTGCTCGACGCGGCCGACGACGTCGCACAGCTGCGAGCTGCGTTCGACGCCGGGACGCCCGTCGTCGTCCGTGCGTCGTCGCCGGAGCAGATCAAGGCGGCGCTCATGCGTCCCGAGGTGTCGTGCGTCGTCGTGCCCGACGACCGGCCGGAATTGCTCGACCTCGATCTCACCGAGCTGACGTACGGATGATCGTCGCGACGTATTCGATCGCGGCGTGCGACCTCGACGCCTCGCAATGGGGCGTCGCGGTGCAGTCGAAGTTCCTCTCGGTCGGCGCCGTCGTCCCGTGGGCCGAGCCCGCCGTCGGGGCAATCGCGACGCAGGCGTACGCCAACCCGCGCTACGGCCCCGAGGGCCTGGCGCTCTTGCGCGACGGCGTCGGCGCGGAGGCCGTCGTGCAACGGCTCGTCGCCGCGGACGACGGCCGCGACGAGCGCCAGGTCGGGATCGTGGACGCGCACGGCGGCTCCGCGAGCTGGACGGGGCCGGGCTGCCACGACTGGGCCGGGCACCGCACCGGGCCGTCGTACGCGGCACAGGGCAACATCCTCGTCGGGCAGGAGACGGTGGAGGCGCTCGCCGAGACGTTCGAGGCGACGACGGATTTGGCGCTCGCGCAGCGGTTGATCGAGTGCCTCGTCGCCGCG
>JANMWV010000131.1:0-11132 GCA_031394165.1 Actinomycetes bacterium | reverse complement strand
CAATGATACCACTACCTTCAAGCCAGCACATCGCATCTGACGCGAAGTGCTGGCTTTTTTGTGTCGTCATCCTGCCCTCTTCGGCCAACCGACTCGGCTCCTTGAGCGTGGCCGGACCGCCTGCTACCGTCTTCGGTGCGGGGCGGAGCGAAGCTGGCACCAGCCTCAGGGCGAAAGGCCGGGCGCCCGCGCCGAGCGGTTCCATTGAAACCGCCGATGGACGGCGTCACCGGCAGCTATGCCGATTTCCCCGGTTGAAGGCGCATATAGAAAAAGCCCCGTTTCCAGGGCTTTTTCCGTAGCAGGCCTGTAAGCCGGATTCTGTCGAGGGTGACCATCCATCTTTGCGGCTACCCGGCTCCTCGACGGGCCGTCTTGGCGGAGCCTGTTCGCCTTGCACCGGACGGGGTTTGGCTAGCCGCCGTGTCGCCACGGTCGCTGGTGGGCTCTTACCCCACCGTTTCACCCTTACCGGCGACGTCTCCGGAGAACACGTCGCCGGCGGTCTGTTCTCTGTGCCACTTTCCGTCGGCTTTCGCCGCCTCCCTGCCGTCGAAGAGCACGTCGGGAGCGTCCTGCCCTGTGGTGTCCGGACTTTCCTCGACCGCCCCGACCCACATGAACTGAGTCGCGACGACCGCGGTCACCCGGCCTGCGTGCCGAATTCTACCTGGAAAACGTTCGATTCGAGCCGGCCGCGCAACAGCATCTCGCACTCCGGGCAGCGCACCGACTGCGCCTCGTGGAGCACGAACTCGCCGCACACCGGGCACTCGAGCGAAGCCCCCCGCAGGAGGGCGAACAGCTCGTGCTCGAGCGTCCGGTGCACGGAAGTCACACTCATCAGAGCGTCCTGAAGACCCCCACGACCTTGCCGAGAATCTGCACGTGCTCGGCGTAGATCGGCTCGAGCGCGGCGTTCTCCGGCTGGAGGCGCACGCGGCCGTTCTCGCGGTAGAACGTCTTCACCGTCGCCTCGTCGGCCGACTCGTCGTCACCGGCGAGCGCGACGACGATCTCGCCGTTGCGAGCGTCCTGGGCGCGGCGCACGACGACGAGGTCGCCGTCGAGAATGCCGGCCTCGATCATCGACTCGCCCTTCACGCGCAGCACGAAATCGCCCTCCAGCGTCTCGGGCACCGCGATCGAGTCCTCGACGTTCTGCTCGGCGAGCAGCGGCCCGCCGGCGGCGATCTGCCCGAGGAGTGGCAGCTTCGGCAGCGCGACGACGGCGGCATCCGGCTTGTCGCGGCCGATCAGCTCGAGGGCGCGCGGCTTCGTCGGGTCGCGCTTGAGGAGCCCGGCGCGCTCGAGGTTCGCGAGGTGCGCGTGCACGGTCGACGGCGAGGCCAGCCCGACCGCCTCGCCGATCTCGCGCACGGTGGGTGGGTAGCCGTGCAGGTCGACGTACTCGACCAGAAACTCCCAGATCTCCTGTTGTCGTCCGGTCAGCTCCACGTGCGTGTCCTCCTGCGGGGAAGGGTCGGGGTCGAACGTGTGTTCGCTATGAGCGTAGAGACTCCTGCGGACGGCGTCAAGCACGATCCGAGAGGGCCGGCGGAACAGTCGCTGTGCCGTCGGAACCAGCGGCTGTTCGGCCGGCCCTCTAGGTCATCGGGACTTGCCGCTGCAGGCGCGGCGTGATCCGGTCGAGGATCTCCTCGAGGCTCGCGCCCGTCGCCGTGATGCCGTGGTTGCGCAGGCCGATGATCGCCTGGGCGGGCTCGGGCTCGGCGGCGAGCAGCGCGGCGACGTCGGCTGCGAGCTCCTCCGTCCCGCACGGGTAGTTGACCTCGGTGGCCGGGACGCCCTCGACCCAGGCGTGGATGTGGAGGATCGCCGCGACGTCGGGATGCTCCTGGTAGATGCGCCAGTGCTCGATCGCGTCGACGGAGACGCGGCGCGGCTCGACGCCCGGCGGCACGCTGAGGACGATGCGCCGGGCCTCGGCGTCGTAGCCGGAGACGAGCAGGATGTCGCGGCCCGGCGTCTCGAGCTTCGACTTGTCGACGCCGCTCGCGCTCATCCAGAAGCGGTGCTCGTCCTTGCGCGCGGAGAGGTTGCCGTACGAGAGGCCGCCGATGCCGTAGAGGCGCTTGATGTGCCGCAGGTCGCGCTCGCTGACGAGGTCCTCGATCGGGAACGGCGCGGGCAGGAGCCCGAGGCCGTCGAGCCGGCGGCCGGCTTCGGCGATCGCCTCCGTCACCTCGTCGCCGTCCCAGAGCTCGGGCTCGAGGTCGGTGCGGAAGTCGTTGTCGATCACGAGGCGCGAGCGGGCGAGCGGCGTGAGGCGCGCGACGACCGCGGTGGCGAGCGCCGCCGCCCCGTCGGAGGCCTCGATGAGGTAGCTGCCGCGCTCGAGCGTCGTGAACCAGACGCCGCTGCCCGGCACGAAGGTGAGAGAGATGTTCGCAAGCGCGCGCACGAGGATCGGATAGCCCTCGCGGAGCGGGTCGGCAGGCGTCTCGGCGAGCGTGTGCAGCGCGGCGACGAACGTCCCGCGCGCGCGGCGCCGGTAGGGGCGCGCCCGCTCGGCGTCGACGACGTTGAGCACGAGGTCCGGAACCGTGGCGGGACCGCACGGCGCGAAGCCTGCGCGTTCGAGCGCGCCGCGCAGCTCCACGACGAACTCGCGCAGCTCGGGGATGTCGGGCTCTCCGACGACGAGATAGGCCATGCGGCGAGCCTAGTGGCGCCTCGCCGGCCGCATATCGGGGAATTCACGGAGAGACGACTCAGGGCCGCCCCTGAGGCGGCCCGAGACGATGCGCTGGAGAGGACTTGAACCTCCACGGCCTATGCGGCCACTAGGCCCTCAACCTAGCGCGTCTACCAATTCCGCCACCAGCGCGAGAGCCGGCGCATTGTAGCGCCGGCGAGCGGCTTCGCTACTTCAGATAGTGGAAGAGCGCGATGCTGTTCACGAAGAACAGGACGCCCATCACGATCGTGAAACGCGTCAGGTTGCGCTCGACGATGTGGGTGCCGCCCTGGGAGGCCGGCGTGAAGCCCATCCCACCCATGCCCGCGTCGCGGCCCGAGTGCATGAGGATCAGCGACACGAGGATGAAGACGATGATCACCTGGATCACGGCGAGAACGCTGGTCACGCCGGGCAGGGTAGCGAACTCGCAGGCCTTGTTACGCTCGCCCGGTGGGAAGCGATGCGGTGGGAGGCGACGCCGCCGTGCGTGAGCGAATCCAGAAGCTGCTCGTGACCGGGGACAACCGGCTGAAGCAGAGCGTCGACCCGCAGAAGGCGCGGGAAAGCTGGGAGCAGGCGCTCGCGGTCGCCCGCGAGGCCGGCCTCGAGGAGAGCGTGCGCCCGCTCGTCGAGATCAGGCTCGCCGACTTGGAGTCCCCGCCGCCGCCCGGCTGAGGATCGCCTCGATCCGGGCGGCCTGACGGCGCACGTCGTGCTCGGCGGCCGCAGCGCGCGCAGCGTCGTTCGGGCACGGGAGCGACGCCGCCTGGAGCATCGCGGCGGCGATCGCCTCGACGTCGAGCGGGTCCACGAGCACACCGGCCTCGGGCGGCACGAACTCCGGCGGCCCGCCGATGCGGGTCGCGACGACCGAGCGGCCGCAGGCCATCGCCTCGAGCAGCGCCTGGCCGAGCGGCTCGATCAGGCTCGGCTGGCAGAGCACGTGCGCGGCTGCGAGCAGTCCCGGGATCTCGCCGTGCGGAACGCGGCCGAGGAGCTCGACCCCGGCGCGACCCTCGAGGCGCGCGCGCAGCGGCCCGTCGCCCGCAAAGGCCAGCGTGCCCTCGCCGAGCAGCGCGAACGCGTCCGCGAGCCGCACGACGTTCTTGCGCTCCTCGAGCGCGCCGACGCAGAGGAAGCGCGGCGGGCCCGCCGGCGCGGCAGCGACCGCGAAGCGCTCGAGGTCGACGCCGCTCGAGACGACGTCGGTCTTGCCGCGCGCCTCCGGCAGCTTCGTCTCGAGCTCCCGCCGCAGGTACTCCGACACGCAGACGACCGACGACGCGCGGCGGACGACGAAGCGCGTCGCGGCCGCGACTCCGGGAATGGTGCCGATGTTCCGCACATCGCGGCCGTGCGCGGTGACGACGAGCGGCGCCCGCCCGGCGAGCGCGGCGATCAGCCCGCTCGGCACGAGGAAGTGCGCGTAGACGACGTCGGGGCGCGATGCGCGGAGCGTCCGGCGCGCGAGTGTCAGGTAGCGCGCCTTGCCGCCCGCGCGGGTGTCGAGCACCGCGCGCTCGAGCTCGTGGCCGCGCGCCGTGAGCTCGCGCTCGACCTGGGCGACGAACGTCCCGAGGTCGGGCGCGTCAGGCCCGGGGTACATCTGCGAGACGAGCAGGATCCGCACCGCGCCAGCGTATGCTCGCCGAGGTCGTGAGGAACCGGCTCGACGTCGCCAATCCCTGGCTCGTGCTCGCTCTGGCGGTCGCGGCGCAGTTCGGCGTCTCGGTCGTCGACCAGGGCATTCCTCTGCTCACGGGCTTCGTGAAGGCCGACCTCGGCATCTCGGCGGCGCTCACCGGCCTCGCCGTCTCGTCGTTCGCCTTCGGGAAGATCTTCGGCTCCTACGCCGCAGGTGTCGCGGCGGACCGGCTCGGCGAGCGTCGCGTGATCGTCGCCGGCGGCGTGGCCGTCGGCATCCTCGCGGCCTGTGCCGCGGCCGCGCCGGGCGCGCTCGTGTTCGCCGTGCTCTTCTTCGCCGGGCTCGCGAGCTCGACCTCGACACCGGCCGGCGGCAGGCTCGTGTTGCTCGCCTTCCCGCGCAACCGGCACGGGCTGGCGCTCTCGATCCGCCAGTGCGGGATCCCCGCGGGAGCGCTCGCGGCCGCAGCGTTGCTCCCGTGGATCGCGCACAGCTGGGGCTGGCGGTCTGCGCTCGCGCTCGCCGGCGGCATCACGATCGTCACGATGCTGCCGCTCGCCTCGTCGCCGCTGGAGCGGGGGTACGAGGTCGAGAGTCGCCCGGCGGAGGACGCCCGCCGCCCGGCCCGCGACCGGAACATCCTGCTGCTCACGGCCTGGGGCTCCCTCGTCGTCACGGGGCAGTACGCGATCCTCGCCTTTCTGCCGCTCGACCTACACCACCGCGCCGGCCTCTCGCTCGCGTCGGCGTCGTTGCTCGTCGGGCTCGCGAACGGCGTCGGGATCGTCGGCCGCATCGCCTGGGGCGCGATCAGCGATCGTGCGCTCGCACGCGGCCGGAAGCCGTTGCTGCTGCTGCTGAACGCGGCGGGGCTCGTGGCGGCTCTCGCGCTGCTTGCGACGCCGTCGTCGGCGCCCGTCGCGGTCTTCGCCGTCGTCGCCGCGTTCGCGGGCTTCGCGCTGATCGGCTACCAGGGGCTCTTCATCACGTTCGTCGCGGAGACGGCCGGCCCGCGCCGCGTCGGCGCTGCCACCGGCTTCGTGGTGACGTTCGTGCAGACGGCGATTGCGGTGACGCCGCCGCTCTACGGGCTCGTCGCCGACGTGTCGGGGAGCTACCGCGCGATCTGGGCGGCGCTCGCCTGCGTGCTGCTCGTTGCGTTCGTTCCTGCGGCGCTGCTCCGCGAAAGCTGAGCGCGCCGGCGAGCGGCGTCTCTATGCTCCCCACGGTGGCCGGGGTCGTCGAGGTGTCAGGGCTGGAGAAGGTCTTTCGAGTGCCGGAGCGCGAGGGCGGCATGCGCGCGGCGCTCAAGAGTCTCGTCAGACGGCAGTGGCGCGAAGTCCGCGCCGTCGACGGCATCGCGTTCGAGATCGAGGCAGGCGAGGTCGTCGGCTTTCTCGGGCCGAACGGCGCAGGCAAGACCACCACGCTGAAGATGCTCTCCGGCTTGCTCTATCCGAGCGGCGGCGAGCTGCGCGTGCTCGGTCATATTCCGTCGAAGCGCGAGCGCGACTACCTGCGCCGGATGACCCTCGTGATGGGCAACCGCAACCAGCTCCAGTGGGATCTGCCGGCGCTCGACTCGTTCGAGCTGAACCGCGCCATCTACCGGCTGCCGCGGGAGGACTTCCGCGCGACCCGCGACGAGCTGATCGAGCTGCTCGACATCGGCGACCTCGTGCGCAAGCCCGTGCGGCAGCTCTCGCTCGGCGAGCGGATGAAGGTCGAGGTCGTCGGCTCGCTGCTCCATCTCCCGCAGGTGCTCTTCCTCGACGAGCCGACGATCGGGCTCGACGTGACGATGCAGAAGCGCATCCGCGGCTTCATCGCGCGGTACAACGAACGCTACGACGCGACCGTGCTGCTGACGAGCCATTACATGGCGGACGTCGAAGCGCTTTGCAAGCGTGTGATCGTCATCCACCACGGCAAGATGCTCTTCGACGGGGCGCTGGCGGCGCTCGCCGACAGCTTCTCGGCGCTCAAGACGATCACGGCCGTGCTCGCGAGCGGCGAGACGTTGACGTTGCAGGTGCCGAAGAGCGAGACGTCGCAGGCCACCGCGAAGCTCCTCGCCGAGCACGAGGTCAGCGACCTGACGGTCGAGGATCCGCCGATCGAGGACGTGATCGAGCAGGTGTTCGCGAGCGAGGCGCCTGCGTGAGCACGCAAGTCGTTCGCCGGCGTGAGCCGTGGCTTCGCTCGATGGTCGACTTCTACCTCACGGCGATGCGCACGCAGATCCAGCTGCAGTTCCAGTACCGCATCCCGATGTACATGTACACGCTCGGGATGGCGGCGGAGCCGACGATCTACCTCGTCGTGTGGTCGTCGATCGCCCGCTCGCACGGAGGCTCGGTCAACGGCATCACCGCTCAACAGTTCGCGGCGTACTACATCGTCTGGACGCTCGTGCGGGTGATGAACATCGTCTTCACTCCCTACGGCTGGGAGGAGCGGATTCGCGAAGGCCAGCTCTCCGGCCAGCTGCTCCGCCCGCTGCATCCGATCCATTACGACCTCGCGGACTTCGCCGGTGGGAAGATCCCGTGGATCGTCCTGTACCTGCCGATCGCCGCCGGCCTGTGGCTCGCGTTCCATCCGGCGCTGCACCCCCGCCCGCTCGGCGTCGTGGTCTTCCTGATCGCGATCTGGGGCGCCTACGTGATCCGGTCGTTCAACCAGTTCATCCTCGGGATGATCACGATCTGGACGACGCGGGCGGGAGCCGTCTTCCAGACATGGTTCCTCGCCGAGCTCCTCCTCTCGGGACGGCTCGTGCCGCTGCCGCTCATGCCGCACTGGTCGCAGGCGCTCGCCGCGTGGCTGCCGTTCAAGTGGACCTTCTACTTCCCGATCGAGAGCCTCGTCGGTCACATGTCGACCGCATCGCTCCTGGCCGGACTCGGCTTCCAGGTGCTCTGGATCGTGCTCGGCGCGCTCGCCGTCTCGGCCGCGTGGCGCTTGTCGATTCGGCACTACTCCGCCGTGGGGAACTGATGCGCGCGCTCAGGGTCGCCGCGGTCTACGTGCGCCTCGGCGTCTTGAACGAGATGCAGTACCGCGCGAACTTCTTCGTCGCGGTCTTCCAGTCGCTGCTCTCCGTGGGAGTCGGCCTCGTCGTCCTCGGGCTCGTCTACTCGCACACCACGACGCTCAACGGCTGGACGAAGTCGGAGCTGCTCGTGATCCTCGGCGTCCAGATCCTGCTCGGCGGCGTCGTCCACATGTCGTTCCAGCCGAACATGGAGCGCCTCGTCGACGAGGTGCGCGACGGCAAGCTCGACTTCCTGCTGACGAAGCCGGAGGACTCGCAGCTGATGGTGTCGGTGCGCGTGCTCCAGCTCTGGAACTTCACCGAGATCGTCTCCGGCTCCATCGTGGTCGGCGTCGGCATCTCGCAGCTGAGAGGCGCGATCGGCCTCGGGCATTCGCTCCTCTTCCTCGCGCTGCTCGCCGTCGGCGCGCTCCTTCTCTACTGCTTCTGGCTGATCCTCGCGACCGGCTCGTTCTGGGTCGTGAACATGTGGTTCCTCTCGGAGCTCTTCGAGGGCATGTACCAGACGGGCCGCTGGCCGATCGGCATCTACCCCGGCTGGCTGCGCTACTCGATGACGTACCTCGTGCCGATCGGCTTCGCCGTCACCGTGCCGGCCCAGGCGATCACGCACCGGCTGCACTGGGGAACCGTCGTGGTGGCTCTGCTCTTCGCGGTCGCGCTCTCGCTGTTCACGCGCTGGTTCTGGCGGTTCGGGCTTCGCCGGTACTCCGGCGCCTCGGCCTAGAGTCGCGGCCGAACCGCGTCGTACATGCCCCATACCTCGCGGAGCGTCTCGCACAGCTCGCCGATCGTGCAGCAGGCGCGCAGGCCCTCTTTCAGCACCGGCAGGAGATTCTGCTCGCCCTGCGCGGCGGCGCGGACGGCGGCGAGCGCGGCGGCCGCGGCCCCGGCGTCCCGGTCGGCGCGCACCTTCGCGGTGCGCTCGATCTGCCGCCGCTCGCCCTCGGGATCGATCTTCAGCAGCTCGACTCGCTGCTTCGACTCTTCCTGGAAGCGGTTCACCCCGACGATCACGCGCTCGCCCGCCTCGACGGCCTGCTGCCACGCAAACGCGGCCTGCTCGATCTCGCCCTGCACGAAGCCCTGCTCGATCGCCTGGACCGCACCACCGAGCGCGTCGACGCGCTCGATCAGCGCCCACGCACGCGCCTCGAGCTCGTCCGTCAGCGCCTCGATGAAGTACGAGCCGCCGAGCGGGTCCGCCGTGTCGAGCGCGCCCACCTCCGCAGCGAGCAACTGTTGCGTACGCAGCGCGAGCTTCGCGGAGTGCTCCGTCGGCAGCGCGAGCGCCTCGTCGAATGCGTTCGTGTGCAACGACTGCGCGCCGCCGCAGACGGCGGAGAACGCCTGGATCGCGACGCGCACGACGTTGTTGTCGGGCTGCTGCGCGGTGAGCGTCGAGCCGCCGGTCTGCGCGTGGAAGCGCAACGCCTGCGCCTTCGGGTTCGTGGCACCGAAGCGCTCCTTCATGATCCGCGCCCAGATGCGCCGCGCCGCACGGAACTTCGCGACCTCTTGAAAGAAGTCGTTGTGCGCATTGAAGAAGAACGACAGGCGCTCGCCGAACTCGTCGGGCGACAGGCCCGCCGCCACGGCGGCGTTGCCGTACGCGATCCCGTTCGAGAGCGTGAACGCAAGCTCCTGCACCGCGGTCGAGCCGGCCTCGCGGATGTGGTACCCGGAGATCGAGATCGTGTTCCACTTCGGGATCCGCTCCGCGCAGTACGCAAACAGATCGGTCGTCAGCCGCATCGACGGTTTCGGCGGGAAGATGTAGTTCCCGCGGGCGACGTACTCCTTGAGGATGTCGTTCTGCACCG
Organism: Actinomycetes bacterium; assembly: GCA_031394165.1. Lineage (GTDB taxonomy): Bacteria > Actinomycetota > Thermoleophilia > Gaiellales > Gaiellaceae > Palsa-739. The sequence continues at coordinate 1,902 of JANMWV010000131.1, read as the reverse complement.
TCCCGCGCAGCGCGGCGGCCGCGACGCCCTGCTTCTCCGCAACGAGCTCGTAGAGGAGGAGCAAGAGCGATGCGGGCGCGTTGATCGTCATCGACGTCGACACCTCGTCGAGCGGAATCGAGTCGAACAGGATCTCCATGTCGGCGAGCGAGTCGATCGCGACGCCGGTGCGCCCGACCTCGCCGAGCGCGCGCGGGTCGTCGGAGTCGTAGCCGAGCTGCGTCGGCAGGTCGAACGCGATCGAGAGGCCCGTCTGGCCCGCGGCGAGCAGGTAGCGGTAGCGCTCGTTCGACTCCTCCGCCGACGCGAAGCCCGCGTACTGGCGAATCGTCCACGGCCGCCCGCGGTACATATCGCGGTAGGGCCCGCGCGTGAACGGATACTCGCCCGGCGCCTCGGGCGGCGCGGGCACGTCCTCGGCCGTGTAGACCGGCTTCAGCTCGATGCCGGACTCGGTCCGGGGCTCATCCGTCGCGGCCACGGACAGATCGTAGTCGCAGGCTTAGAAGCTCTAACTGAATGACCCACGCGCTGACGGGGCGCGATGGGTGCGTGCGATGCAAGGACGCAGGGAGCGAGCGATAGCGGAGCTATCGGCGCGACCGAGGACGCGGCAGCGCGCACGCACAGCGCGTTCCGGCGGCCCGTGCTCGTTTAGTTAGAGGTTCTTAGTTAGCCCGTGAACGCTGCGTCGACCGGCTCGCGCGCGCGGCGGGAGACGCCGTCCTCCTCTGCCGCCCGCGCCACCGCGGCGGCGACGGCCGGAACGATGTCCCGGTTGAATACGCTCGGAATGATGTAGTCCGCCGACAGCTCCTCCTCGGAGATAGCGGCGGCGATCGCGTGGCCCGCAGCGACCTCCATGCGCTCGGTGATCGTCCTCGCGCGCACGTCGAGCGCGCCGCGGAAGATGCCGGGGAACGCGAGCACGTTGTTGATCTGGTTCGGATAGTCGGACCGGCCGGTCGCGATCACGGCGGCCAGGCCTGCGATCTCCTCCGGCAGGATCTCGGGCGTCGGATTCGCCATCGCGAACACGATCGCGTCGTCAGCCATGCTGCGCACGCCCTCGACGGAAACGGCGCCCGGCTGCGAGAGGCCGATGTAGACGTCGGCGCCCGCGAGCGCGCCGTCGGCGGTGCCGTTGAAGTTGTCGGGGTTCGTATCCTCTGCGTAGAGCGCCTTCACGTCGGTCAAGCCGGGCCGGCCGCGGTAGACCGCGCCGGTGCTGTCGCAGCCGATGACGTTGAGCACGCCCGCCGCCTGAAGCGTCCGCGTGACGGCGACCCCTGCGGCGCCGACGCCGGTGACCACCACCTTCACGTCCTCGATGCACTTGCCGACGACGCGCAGCGCATTGAGGAACGCGGCGAGGACGACGACCGCCGTTCCGTGCTGGTCGTCGTGGAAGACCGGAATGTCGAGCGACTCGCGCAGGCGGCGCTCCACCTCGAAGCAGCGCGGCGCCGCGATGTCCTCGAGGTTGATGCCGCCGAAGCCGGGAGCGATCGCCTCGACCACCGCGACGATCACGTCGGGATCCTTCGTGTTGAGGCAGATCGGCCACGCGTCGATGCCGCCGAACTCCTTGAAGAGGAGCGCCTTGCCCTCCATCACGGGCATCGCGGCCTCGGGGCCGATGTCGCCCAGCCCGAGCACGGCGCTGCCGTCGGTGACGACCGCGACGGTGTTGCGCTTGATCGTCAGGTTCCAGACGCTGTCAGGATCGTCTGCGATCGCCTGGCACACCCGCGCGACGCCCGGCGTGTACGCCATCGACAGATCGTCGCGCGTCTTCACCGGCGAGTTCGAGTTCATGTGGATCTTGCCGCCGAGGTGCATCAGGAACGTGCGGTCGGACACGTGCTCGACCTCGACGCCGGAGATGCTGCGGCAGGCGGC
>JANMWV010000125.1:0-1691 GCA_031394165.1 Actinomycetes bacterium | reverse complement strand
CCTGCCCCACCCGGTCCCTCGCCACGACCAAAGCCGTGGCATCAATCATCTAGGTGGCCGCGGCTGCGCGCCGCGCCACGACGACGCCGAGCAGCGCGAGCAGCGCGCCCCCGGCGATGTCGCTCGGCACGTGCCAGCCGTCGAGCTCGAGCAATATGAGCGACGCCCCCGCCCACAGCGCGGCCGGCAGACGTGCGCCTGCCCACATCGTGCCGATCAGGGCCGCGAGGAGCACGCTGCGCAGCGTGTGGCCGCTGGGGAACGACGACGCGAACGCGTCGAGCGGCCGGCCGTGGCTCTCGAGCAGCGGCCGCTCGAGCACCGTCTTGAAGGAGACCTCGACCGCGGTGCCTGCGAGCCACACGGCCACCCAGGCGACGGCCGCACGGCCACGGCCGCGGCGCTGGAGGACGAGGCAGCACGCGCCGGCGAGCACGGTCGAGATCACCACCTGGGCCGGCAGTGTCACGACGTTGCCGACGACGCGGAGCGCGGTGCTCCAGTGCGCGTGCAGCAGCGGGACGACCGCCTCGAGCAGCGTCGCCTTGTCGCTGTCGCCCGAGAGACCGGGCATCAGGTGGTCGACCGCCCACTGGTCGATTCCCGTCACCGTGCCGCCGACGACCAGCACCGCGAGCGCCGCGTAGGCCGCGGCGAGCGCGGCGACGACGCTGGATGGTTGATGCCGGGGCGAGGTGCGTCTGGGGATGGCTCAGGCCAAGCCGGGCGGTCGGGTCAACCGAAGGGCATGCTGGTTTGCATGTACGAGGTTGAGACGGCCGATCCGGCGCCGCGCATGAGCCACCAGCCAGGCGTGCACTGTCATGGCATCAGCCATCCTAGGCGGGTACACGCACGCGCAACGCGGCAGGCACGATCTCGAAGCGGGCAGGCGTCGTCCCGACCTGCTCGCCGTCGAGCTCGATCGGCAGTCGCTCCGGCGCGTCGACACTGACTGCGCTCGCGCGCAGCAATTCGATCTTCGGATGCGCGAGGTACGTGCCCTTGTAGAGCTTCGGCGAAGTCGTGACGAAGTCGCGCTTGTTGATGTCGCCGATCAGCACGATGTCGAACAAGCCGTCGTCGGGCTGCGCCTCCGGTGCGAGCAGCATCGCGCCACCGTGCCAGCGCCCGTTCGCGACGATCACGTCGTGCATCCGCGCCTCGCGCTGCTCGCCGCTCGCGAGCTCCACGCGTACGAGCGTGTTCTCCCACTCGAGAAACACCCGCACGAGCGCATAGAAGAATGTCGCCTTGCCGCCGAGCGACTTCGACATGGCGTTCGCCCGCTGCGCCACCGCTGCGCTCATCCCGACGCTGCCGACGTTCGCGACGTAGCGCTCCGCGTCGTGGCCGTCCCAGGTGCGGTACGACACACGCCCGACGTCGATCGTCCGCGTCGCGCCCGAGACCGCCACCCGGACGGCGTCCTCGAAGCCGTTCGGGATCTCGTACGTGCGCACGAAGTCCATCCCGGTGCCGATCGGGATCGTCGCGACCTCCGCCGTCGCGCCGGCGCGCATCAGCCCATTCACGGTCTCGCTGAGCGTGCCGTCGCCGCCGACCGCGACGACGAGCTCCGCGCCGCCGCGCGCGGCCTGCTCGGCGAGCTCGATCAGGTGCCCCGGCCGCTCCGAGAAGAGCGTCTCGCCCTGGAGGCCGAGCTGCGCCGCCCGGTGCGCGAGCTCGGG
>JANMWV010000479.1:0-3485 GCA_031394165.1 Actinomycetes bacterium | reverse complement strand
TGCAGCACGGCGCGCCGATCCTCCACGTCCGCGAGTTCATCAGAGTGTTCCGCCTGCGTCAACTTCGTTACGCATAGCGGAACAGTCTGCCCAGGCCGAGCTGATGAACCCCGGCTCCACCCCACGGGGACGTCCACCATCCGGCGCGTAGCATGTAGCGTGTTACCTTCGCTTGTCAAGGGTCCAACCTGGAGCTTCGGGCAAGAAAGGGGTGGCGCCCTGCGATGAGCACGATCCCGAGTGACGGCCCAAATCCGATCCGGCCGATCGAGACCGAGCTACCGCTGAGCGTGCGCGCGCGCGAGGCGATTCGCAGCGCGATCATCGTCGGGCAGCTCGCGCCCGGGACGCTGCACTCGGTGCAGGCGCTCGCGACCCGTTTCGGAATCTCGCGCACACCGGTTCGCGAGGCGCTGATCGACCTGTCGAAGCAGGGTATGGTGCGCTTCGAGCGCAACCGCGGCGTCCGCATCCTCGAGACGTCGGTGCAAGACCTCGAGGAGATCCTCGCGATCCGCCTGCTGCTCGAGCCGCCCGCGACCTACCTGGCGGTGGCGCAGTTCACATCCACCGCGCTGCGCGAGCTCGAGATCGAGGTCGCAGAGATGGAGAGCGCGACCGGGCGCAGCGACCAGTTCAGCTTCATGCGCCACGACCGCGCGTTTCACTCGATCGTCCTCGGTATGTCCGGGAACCGCCGGCTGCAGGAGTTCATCGACCAGATTCGCGACCTCGTCGTCGCGCGCGGCAACTCCACCCTGGGGACGACGCGCTCGCCGCGCGAGCTCGTCGAGGAGCATCGCCTCATCCTCCACAGGATCCGCGAGGGCGACGCCCTCGGTGCCGCCTCCGCCATGCGCGAGCACATCAGCCGGACCGGATCGCTCCTGATCGCGCAGGAAGGGGGCGGGGGCGACGGCGCCGTGCTCGAGCGGGCCTGGGGCGACCTGCCGCGCTTCGACCCCCATATCTTCGCTGGGCTCGATTCCTAGATGGCTCGCGCGATCAAGATTAGGCGGCTCGAGCACGTCGGGATCGTCGTCGACGACCTGGCCGAGGCGGAAGCGTTGCTCGGAGGTTGCTTCCGAATGACGCGCGACGGCGGCGCAAAGCTCGAGGGGCGTCGTGTCGCGTTCTTCACGCCGGGCGCCGGCGGCCGCATCGAGATCATCGAGGTCACCGACCCCGAACGGCGCCGCGAGCGCCTCGGCGACGGCAACGCGGCCCGAATCGAGCACGTCGCCCTGGAAGTCGACGATCTCGACGCGACGATCGAGTCCCTGGCGGCGCTCGGAATCGAGATCGCGGAACCCCCTCGCCTGGTCGGCGCTTACCGAACGACGTTCACTGTTCCTGCAACCACCGACGGCGTGATGTTCCAGTTGTCGGAGCGCGCACCGTCCCGCTCCGATGCTCGGCCGACCGCGGACATCTGCGACGAGTACGGCAGCCAAGCAGCGACATGCGAGATCCACTTCCATCAATTCGGCGGTGTCACAACCTTCGCCGGCCCGATCGCGACCGTGAGGTGCCACGAGGACAACGTGCTCCTGAAGAAGCGGCTCGGCGAACCGGGCGACGGTCGTGTGCTCGTCGTCGACGGCGGTGGTTCGCTCCGGCGAGCGCTTCTCGGGGACACCATCGCCGGCCTGGCGCGCGACAACGGCTGGGCCGGCATCGTGATCTGGGGCTGCGTTCGCGATGTGGCAACGCTTCGCGAGATCCCCGTTGGCATCAAGGCAATCGGCTCGAGCCCAAAGCCGAGCTCGAAGGGCGGAGTGGGCGAAGTCGACGTGTCGGTCAGCTTCGGCGGAGTCACGTTCCGTCCCGGCGCGATGCTCCACAGCGACGACGACGGCATCGCCGTCGTCGATCTCGTCTAGCTGGAGCCTCCGTTCGGGTGCGCGCCTGCACGCGGTTGCTCGCGCAGGATCTGCCGACGAACGAGAGAGGGCATCCCTCGGGGAGGAGGGACGCCCTCATAGAGCTGCCGCGGACTCGCTGGCGAGCGTCCCCGAGTTCCGTGCCTGCGGCCAGGCACACAGGGCGTCTCGCGACAACCATTGACAACATACTTGCTCCACGGGGTCATAGGGGCATCCGGGCATTCCCCGATGACGCCTACCCCATACGGGGCCTGGCGATGGTCCGCGCCGGTTAGCGCAGCCCGGCGTCGACGGGCACGAGAATCCCCGTGATCCCGGAGGCGAGGTCGCTGGCCAGGAAGAGCGCCGCGTGCGCGACGTCGTCCTCGGTGACCATGCGGCCGAGAGCCGTTCCCAGCGCGGCCTGCCGCATCGCCTCTTCGACGTTCAGCCCTCCTTCGGCCTCGCGCCGGCTCAGTCGCTCCTGCAACGCCTGCGTCGCGACCGGCCCCGGGCCGATCGCGTTGACGCGTATGCCGTGCACGCCGAGGTCGAGCGCTGCCGTGCGGACGAGGCCGAGGACGGCGTGCTTCGACGCGGTGTACGCGGCCTGGCCGGCTGCCGCACGCCACGCGTTCATCGATGCCATGACGACGATCGACCCGCCGCTCTCTCGCAACGCACGCGCGCCGTACTTCAGCGTTGCCGCGACGCCACGCACGTTGACCGCAAGCGCGCTGTCGAGTGCGGCGAGGTCCAGTTCGGCGGTGTCGCTCCAGGGAGGCACGACGCCTGCGTTCGCGACGACGACGTCCAGCCGGCCGAACTGCGCGACCGTGCTCGCGACGGCCTGCTCGATCTCAGCCTCCACCGTCACGTCGGCGCGCAGTGACAGCCACCCTTCCGGCGCAGCAGTCGCCGCCTCCCGGTCGACGACCGCGCCGACCGCACCACCGGCCGCGAAGGTGCGCGCGATCGCCGCGCCCAGTCCTTGCGCCCCGCCCGTGACGAGCGCGACCCGTCCCGTGAGCAGCGGTGGTACACCGGAGCCGGCGTCGCCCATGCGCTACCGCGCGACTTCGGCCGGATCGGACGCGGTCGCGGCGACCGCGCCGTCGCCGCACTTCCGCTTGTACGCCCGCCACGTCGTGGCCCAGAGGGCCGGATCGTCGAGATCGGTCGGGCGAAGGCGCCGGATCGCCTGGTTGTGTGGCGCGGTGCGGACGGTCTCCGGGTCGGTGTACGCCTCCTCGAGCACGTGCGCGAGCACGTCGATCCACTCGTCGAGATCCTCCTTCGACCACATCTCCCCCGCCTCCGGCGTGAACGGCTGCGGCACAAGCCACGGCTCGTGACTCAGCCAGAACGCGTCGACACCGAAGTCGACCATGCGGTTCTGCACGTCGAACACCGTGATCCCCGTCTCCCGCTCGACGGTCTCGAGGCTGTAACGCGTCATCTCCATTCGCGGCGCCGTCAGGTGCGGATGCGACTTCGTCACACCACGAATCTCCAGCAACCGCTGCTCCATGTAGTTGTTCGCCAGGACGGAGATGTCCGACGCCTTGGCGATGCCGTCCGCGCCCATCGCGCGACTCCACGTGTACGCGTACACCAGCT
>JANMWV010000459.1:0-1791 GCA_031394165.1 Actinomycetes bacterium | reverse complement strand
CGGTCGCAGCGTGCAGGCTTTTCCCCCGGGGCGCGTCCCCCGAACGAGGCACCGTCGCGGAGCGGAGCGTGCTCCGCGCAGCAGTGACCCGCCGGCCGCGAGCACGAAGAAGAAGGGGGCCCACGGGGGAACCATGGTTTCCCCCGTGCAGCGAGCGAAGCGATGCGTCAGCGAGAATGCGACCGTGGCACTCGACGAGTCGGCGCGGCTTCTCGTCCTCGGCGCCGGGCCGGCGCAGCTCGGCGTCCTCGCGGCGGCGCGGCGGCGCGGCCTGACCGTCGTGGCGGCCGACCGCGACCCCTCGGCGCCGGGCTTCCGCTACGCCGACCGGCGGGCGATCGTCTCGATCGAGGACGAGCCGGCGATCGACCGGCTCGCGCGCGCCGAGCACGTCGACGGGATCGTCGCGCCCGGCACCGACCATGCCGTTGGGGCCGCCGCCCGCATCGCCGAGCGGCTCGGGCTGCCGCATCCGCTGACCCCGGAGACGGCCGTGCTCGCCGTCTCCCGGCGGCGCCAGCGCGAGTGCCTGGCGCTGGCCGGCCTCCCGCAGCCGCGCTCGATCGTCTGCCGGACGCAGGAGGAGGTGACGGCGGCGGCCGCGGAGCTCGGCTACCCCGTCGTTGTCGATGCGCCCGACCGCTCGGGTGAGCGTGGCGTCGCGCTCGCAGCCGACGCGGCCGCTCTCGCCGCCGCAGCGGCCGCCGCGCGCGTGAGCTCGCGCGGCGAGTACTGCCTCGTCGAGGAGCTCGTCGGCGGGCGCACCGTGACCGTCAACGCGTTCTCGCTCGCAGGCCGCTTCGTGCCGCTCACGGTCACCGACCGGGAGCAGGCGCCGCCGCCCGCGTTCGGCGTGCCGCTCGCGCATCTCTGGCCGGCCGAGCTCGAGCCCGCGGAGGTGGGCGCCGCCGTCGAGGCTGCCGCCGCGGCGGCGCAGGCGCTCGGGATCGAATCGGGGCCGACGACCACGCAGGTGCTGCTCGGCGAGCGCGGGCCGCTGCTCGCGAAGCTCTCGGCCCGCGTCGGCGGCGGGCACGACGCGGAGCTGTGCCGGGTCGCACTCGGCGTCGACGCGAACGCGCTCGCGATCGCTGCGGCGCTCGGGGAGCACGTGCAGCCGCACCGGCTCGCGCCGGTGCTGCAGGTCGGCGGCGCGTGCGTCAGGTTCCTCGTCGCGCCCCCCGGCGAGCTGCGCGAGGTGCGCGGGCTCGAGCAGGCCTCGGCGGTGGAAGGCGTTCGCGGGATCCGCGTGTACCGCAAGCCGGGGCACGTCTTCCGCGAGCTGCGGCGCGCATCCGACCGCGCCGGTGCGATCCTCGCCACCGGCGACACGCGCGACGACGCGGTCGCCGCAGCCGGGGAGGCGGCGGCCCGCATCGACTTCGTGACGGCTGCGGTGGAGGCCGTGGCGTGAGCCGCCGCGTGCTGCGCGCCGCGGCGACGCTCGTCGTCACTGGCCTCTGCACCGCGTACATCGTCTGGAAGATCGACCTCGGCCGCACGGGACACGTGCTCGCGCACGCTTCGCCTGTCTGGTGGCTGGCGGCGCTCGCGATCATGGTCGGCTCCGTGTGGCCGATGGCGTGGCGGTGGCGGCAGCTGCTCGCCGCGCGGGGCGTGCATGACTCGCTCGCGTGGCTCGTGCGCGCGTACTTCGTCGGCTACGCCGCCGGGCAGATCCTGCCGACGTCGCTCGGCGGGGATGCGTCGCGGATCTACGAGACGGTTCGGCGGCACGAGGGCACCGGCGGCACGGCGACCGGCACGGTGCTGCTCGAGCGTGCGCTCGGC
>JANMWV010000428.1:0-4719 GCA_031394165.1 Actinomycetes bacterium | reverse complement strand
CTGCGTGTGCGGATCTCGTTCGAGAACCGGTCCGACGACCATCGCCTCCGCTTCCACGTGCCGCTCGGCGAACCGGCCGAGCGCGCTGCCGCAGAGGGCCAGTTTGCCGTGGTGGAACGGCCACCGGTGCCGGAGGCGGGCCACGGTGAGGTGCCGGTGCCGACCTATCCGGCCCGGGGCTTCGTCGACGCGGGCGGCGTCGCGGTCCTGCTCGATCACGTGCTCGAGTACGAGCTGCTCGACGGGTCGGAGCTGGCGCTCACGGTGCTCCGTTCGATCGGCCTGATCAGCCGTTCCGATCATCCGTACCGCGACGACCCTGCCGGCCCGGAGGTGGCGATCCCGGACGCGCAGTGCCGCGGAGCCTGGTCGATCGGCTTCGGGCTGTACCCGCATGCAGGCTCCTGGGCGCAGGCGGGCGTGACGGCGCAGGCCGAGCGCTATGCGCACGACCTCCTCGCCGCGGCGGGACGCGCGGCCGGGGCTGCCGGCGCGGAGGAGGAGGGGCTGCGCGTCGAAGGCGACGGCGTCGTCCTCTCGGCGCTGCGCCGCCGCGGCGACTGGCTCGAGCTGCGGCTCGTCTGCGAGGCGCCGGACGCGGTCGTGGCTCGAGTGAGCGGCGGCTTCAGCGAGGCGCGTACTGCCGATCTTCTGGGCCGGCCCGGTGAGTCGCTGCCGCTCGAGGAGGGCGCCCTTCTGCTCGAGCTCCCGGCCTGGCGGATCCAGACCCTGCAGCTCAGGCGCGCCTGAGCTGCAGCTACTGCGACGGCGCCGAGTCCATCAGCGCGTACCCCTCCGCGAGCATCGTCTCGGCGCGCCCGAGGAAGCTCTCGTACGGCGGCACCGCGAACTGCAGCGAGTCCGCCATGCGCACGATCATGTTGAAGAGCGCCGCGACGTGGATCGCGTCGACGAGCGCCTCGTCGCGAACGCCTGCGGCGCGCACCGCATCGGCGTCGGCCGGCCCGAGCTCCTCGGGGCGGAGCGTCAGCTTCTCGACGAAGCCGAGCGTCGCGCGCAGCTTCTCGTCGACGGGCGCGGTGCGCCAGTCGCGGTAGACCGCCTGGACGAGCTCCTCACCGAAGGCGAACGACGCGACCGCGCCGTGGGCACCCGTTCAGAAGGGGCATTGGTTGAGCGACGAGACGTACGCCGCGAACAGCTCGCGCGCCGCGGGCGTCCAGTCCGACTCGCCGCGCATCGCGAGGTCGAGCGCCGCCGAGAACGGACGCCCGAAGAGCTCGGGGCGGTAGTACAGCGTCTTCACGACGTCGACCGGCTCGCGGCCGCTCTTCTCCCGGTACAGGTCGAGCACCGCGGCCTCGCGCGGCTCGTGCCCGGACTCGACGCACGCGAGCCTCATCGCAGCGCCGCCAGTCCCGCCTCGAGCCGGTCGAGCCCGGCGCCGACGGCCGCCGCGACGGTCAGCTCGAAGATCTCGTCCTCGCCGAGGCCGGCGGCGCGCAGCTCGTCGACCTGCGCGTCGGTCACGCGGTACGCGTGGCGGCGCACGGTGTCGCAGTAGGCCTCTGTGCCCGGCACCTCGGGACTGTCGACCCGAGCGGCGGAGCGGAGCGATGCGATCAGCTGGTCGTAGCGCGTGTCGATGCGGAGACGCTACCTCACTCGGCGACCGGTGCGACCGGCGGCAGGCGGCGGTCGCGGAAGTACGCGGCGATCGCGGCGATCCCGACCGACACGAGACCGCCCGAGAGGCCGATGCCGATCTCGAAATCGGCGTAGTTCCAGACGAAGTCGCGCGTGTTGATGAAGTCGGGCACGCCGCGGCTCCACAGGAAGGGCGAGACGCCGTTGCCGAGCACGCCGCCGACGAGCAGGCCGGCCCCGATCCACAGTCCCCACAGGCGCCCGATGCCGGTGTGCGCGGCGCCGCGCGCCAGGAGGATCGTGACGAGGATCGCGACGACCGACATCACGACGCGGTGCGTGAACGCGGGCGGCCGGCTGTTGTAGACGACGAGGTGGCCGTGATCGCCTGCGACGACGACGACCTTGCTCACGAGATCGATCGCGAACGCGAGCACGAATGTGGCCGCGCCGACGACCGCGGGAGTGACGCTGAGCATGCTGTTCGCGGGCATGGGTCGCACACGTCGTTGATCGGCTCTCCGCGCCCGCGGCTTGACCGTCCCGAGCCGGTGCGGCCCGGGGCCGTTGGTAGCCTGGCCCCTCCAGATGCCCATTTACGAGTACCGCTGTCCGAAGGGGCACACGTTCGAGCGCTTCCAGTCGATGACTGCGCCCGCGCCCGAGCAGTGCGACGACTGCGGCGCTGCCCCGCTCGAGATCGTCCTCTATCCCGTCGCCGTGCACTACAAGGGCTCGGGCTTCTACTCGACCGACTACGGGAAGAAGGGCAAGGCGGCCGCGAAGAAGGACGGCGGCGAGTCCGGCGGCTCCTCGTCCGGCGATTCGGGCGGCGCGTCCTCGGGCGATTCCGGAAGCTCGTCGTCGAGCGACTCCGGCTCGAAGAGCGACGGCCCTGCGAAGAGCGACTCCTCGACGAAGACCGAGCAGAAGAAGAGCTCCTCGGGCGACTAGCGGGGCCGTTCGCCTCGAGACGACTCGTCGTCGGTCGTGCCACTCGGTATCCTCGATCACATGCGCCTCATCGTGTCGGAATCGGCGTCGGAGCTGATCGACGAGCGCGGGGGCCGACTCTACGTCTGGGTGAGAAAGGGCCGCTGCTGCGGCGGCTTGAAGACACTCGCCACCTCCAGCCGACTCCCGCACGGGCAAGAGTTCCGGCGCGTCGAGAGCCCCGAGCGCTTCGAGCTCCTGCTGCCCGCGACACTCTCGCCACTTCCGGCTGAACTGCACCTCGACGTGCGGCGGTTCCCGCGTCGAGTCGAGGCGTACTGGAACGGCTGCGCCTGGGTCAACTGACGGGCTTCTACCGGGGCAGCATCGCCGCTACTCCCCGTCGGCCTCGGGGAGCTGCTGCGCGATCTCCCAGATGTGACCGCCGGGATCGCTGAAGCTGGCGGTGCGCACTCCCCATTCCCGGTTCATCGGGCCGTTCAGCAGCGCCACCCCGCGCTGCTCGAGGTCAGCGCACACCGCATCCGCATCGTCCACCCAGATGGTGAGCTGGAAGCGCGATCCGGCTTCGCGGCCGGCGACGGCTCCGGGAGCGATCAGGTCGTGCGCCGCAGAAGTCGCGAGCAGATTGACGAGCGTGTTCTCGAACCTGAAGACCGCGGAGTTCTCGTCTTCGAAGACGACCGGCAGGCCGAAGACTTCCTCGTAGAACGACTTCGAGCGCGGTAGGTCTTCGACGAACAGCGTGATCGCACCGACGCTGCCGAGCGACGCGCTCACGTCTGCACCCTTCTCCGCGCGTTCGGGGAATCCACGGTCAGCTTCCTCATCGCAGCCCTCTTTCGCTTGCGCCGCCTCGACACCCGCCCGGCCACGGCTGCCGTGACGCTGCGGTGACGATACCGAGGGCATACTCTCGCGCGTATGACACCCGAAGGGCATCGCGCCCTCGCGGCCCCGAGCGCGCTCGAGAAGACTGGTCCCGTCGGCGAGGCGGCGCGCGACGGAACGGCTCCGGCGCAGTCGGAGGAGGCGCCGCAGTCGGCTGCGTTCGCATTCGCCGTCGGGGCGGGTGGCGGCGCGCTGACGGTCAGCCAGCCGGGCGACGACGTCGAGCGGGACGCCGAGCGGCGGGCCGACACGGTCGCACCGCGACCGGCGGGCGCTCGCGGGCAGCGTGGGTCGTCGGCCGTCGACGCGAGCGTGGTCAGGGACGCCGTCGACTCGCCGAGCCGTCCGCTCGAGGGGCACGAACGCTCCGCCGTTGCGGGGGCCGACCCGGCAGCGGTGCGAGTGCATACGGGCGGCCGGGCGAGCGCGTCGGCGCGGGCGCTCGGCGCGGCTGCGTACACCGTCGGCGACGACGTCGTCCTCGGCGACGGGTACGACGCCCACTCCGTCGCCGGTCGCCGCCTACTGGCGCACGAGCTGGCGCACGTCGCCCAGCAGCGAACCGACCCTGGGCCACCGCTCGTCCGGCGCGACCTGGCGATCGAGCCGCTCCATCCTGAGGCTGCCCCGGTCTTGAGCGACGCCGCGGCCGCGGACGCCATCGCCTTCAACGCGAGGACGATCACCGATCCCGCGGAGATCGAGCTGCTGCGCGACATCGTCGGCGTCGAGCCGACGCCGGCGGTGATCGACGCAGACTTCGTCCGCGCGGTCGCCACCTACCAAGGCGGGCTGGGCCTCCCGGCCGACGGGAAGATCGGGTCGTTGACGCGGCGCCGTCTCAGCTTCGAGATTCTGGCGGAAGCGGCGACGCTGCCTGCGGGCGGTCTCGGGGATCTCGCGACCGCGCTGCAGCTGCGAACCGATCTGACGACGCTGATCGGCGCCGGCAACACGAACTACGCGGACTATCGAACCCGGATCCGCGCCGCCACGATCCTGCAGCGCGACATCTGCCTCGCCGACACGGCCTTCCTGACGCAGCTGCGCGTCCGCCTGGCGTGGAACGACTTCGCGCGCTGCGTGGAGCTGTTCGGCCGGCGTGCGCCGACGTTCGCGGAGCTCGTCGGCAACCCGACCGTCGCCGCCGCCCTCGCGGCCGCCTGGGGAGCGTCGAGCGTGGGGGTCAACCCGCCGGTGGGCGCGCAGCACGAGGAGGGCGGTTGGGTCTATCTGAACCTGATCACGAATGCGCTGAGCGTCACC
>JANMWV010000121.1:0-3590 GCA_031394165.1 Actinomycetes bacterium | reverse complement strand
ACCTGGGCGCCGGCCGGCCACCCGCGCCCTCGGCCCGGCGCGCGAGCACCGGCCCCGTCTCCTGCGGTGCCTGCACCCGGCGCCGCGCCCGGCGCCCGTGGTCTGCGCCGGGCCCGAGCCCGCGGGGAGCGCTCAGCGCGGACTGGGCCGCGTCGAATGCCCGCTGCCACCGGGAGGCGACCGTGTCCAGCTCGACCGGCTGCCGCGGCGCAGCCACGACCTGCTCCGTCCCGCGCGGCTCGGCCGCTCCCTGCCGGGGACGGCAGAGCTCGGCCATGCCAGGCGTCACCGCGGAGGCGATCATCGCCCTGAGTCTCCGTCCGCCGGCGCGTCCACGCATCCGCAGTTGGCGGCGAACCTCGTGCGGTCAGGTACGGAAGGTTGACAGGAGAACGTCTGTTCGTGTAGAACATACGTTCCTGTGATCGCCTGTCTCTCCATCCCCGGATTCGCGCTGAAGGCGGCATTGCGGAAGGCGCCGTCCCTCGCGCTGCGTCCGGCGGCCCTCTCGCCGGAGCCTGTCGGAGAGCCTCTCCTGGGGCCTGTGACGGCCGCGGCGGAGGCGGCGGGAGTCCGTGCCGGGATGCGCCTCGGCGAGGCGCTCGCGACGTGCCCGCAGCTCGTGCTCGTCGAGCCCGACCCGGCCGCGGCGGAGCAGGCCTGGGAGGAGATCGTCCGCTCGCTCGAGGACGCGGGCTTCTCGGTCGAGGCGGCCGCGCTCGGGATCGCGTACTTCGAGACCCGCGGGGTCGAGCGGCTGTACGGCGGGCTCGACCCGGCGCTCCAGCGCGCACTCGGCGCGGTCGGCGCCGTTTGGGACGCGCGCATCGGTGCGGCCGACCGGCGGTTCGCCGCGCTCGCGGCCGCCTCCGTCGCCCGGGCGGGGCAACTGCTCGTCGTCCGCGGCGACGAGGTGGGGCGGTTCCTCGCGCCGCTGCCGCTGACGCTGCTGCCGCTCGAGCGGCAGCGCTACGCCGAGCTCGAATCGCTCGGCGTGCGAAAGCTTGGACAGCTTGCCGGGCTCCCGGGTGGCGCCGTCGCCGAACGCTTGGGGCCGGACGGCCGGCGCGCCTGGGGTCTGGCGAGAGGTGGGGCGGCCGCGCGGGTGCGCGGTCGCCGCCCACCGGCCGAGGTGGCGGAGACGCTCGAGTTTCCCGAGGCGGTCGGGAACGAGCTGACGCTGCGACGTGCGCTCGGCGCGATCGTCGACACGGTGCTCGCCCGGCCGGAACGGCGAGACCGCTTCGTGCGCAAGGTCGCGCTCTCCGCAAAGCTCGTCGGCGGCGGCTCCTGGCGGAAGTCGCTGACGCTGCGCGAGCCGAGCGCCGACGCGGAGCGCATCCGCGTCGCGCTCGCACCGCGGCTCGCCGACCTGCCGGGCCCCGTGCTCGCGCTCCGCATCGATCTCGTCCAGCTCACCGAGCCCGCCGGGCACCAGCTGGAGCTGCTCGCCGCCGGCGCCGAAGACCGCAGCCGCCTGAGCGAAGGGCTCCGCCAGGTGTGCGCGAGCACCGGTTCCGGCTCCGTCTGCAATGTCGTGGAGGTCGCACCATGGTCGCGCATTCCCGAGACGCGAGCCTTGTTCGTACCGCGGGACGACTGAACGAGCCGCGCCCGGCGCGCGTCGAGTGGAACTTCGACGGCACTCCTTGGCAGGTGAACCACCAGGCCGTCGCCGTCATCCGCGAGGAATGGCGCGTCCTCGACCGCTGGTGGACGGAGGAGCCCGTGCTGCGCCGCTACTTCGAGGTCGTGCTCGAGACCGGCGAGAACACCGTCGTCTTCCACGACGGCGCGGGCGGGAGGTGGTTCACCCCGCGCGGAGCGTAGGGGGAGGCACTTGCTCCCCCTACGCTCCGCGCAGCGTCAGTCGTTGTCGAAGTGGAAGAGATCGAACAGGTCGCTCAGCGAATCGAGACCGTCGCGCGGCGGCGCCGGCGCTCCGCCCGTGTGGTAGTTCCTACCGGTCGGCGTCGACGCGTCGAACGTGTGATTCCGTGACGCGAGGGTCGGGAGGCCCCACAGGCGCTCGATGAACTTGAGCGTCGACACGTGGTCGGCCGGCTTTCGCGACGTGACGACGCCGCGCTTCGCGTGCGGGGAGATCGCCCAGAACGGCACGCGAACGCTCAGCCCGAACGCGTCGACCCGCGGTGGCGGCACGTGGTCGAAGAAGCCGCCGTGCTCGTCGTACGTGAGGAGGAATGCCGACTTGCCCCAGTG
Source organism: Actinomycetes bacterium (assembly GCA_031394165.1). Classification (GTDB taxonomy): domain Bacteria; phylum Actinomycetota; class Thermoleophilia; order Gaiellales; family Gaiellaceae; genus Palsa-739. The sequence continues at coordinate 1,367 of JANMWV010000121.1, read as the reverse complement.
CGGCGAGCCTTGCAGCGCTTCGATGACTTGCTGCTGGAATCCCATCCCGACCGACACGTCGGCGTCTGGATGCTCGTCGAACTGCATCGAGTAGCTCGGGATGATCCAGGAGACGTTCGGTAGCTGCCCGCTGCGGCAGTCTTCGAGGTAGTCGTCCAGCGTCCCCGTCGTCCGCGGATCGTGGGCATAGCGGCTCCAGAAGACCGCGACGTTGTCGGTATCGCCTACTTCGACGCCGTCGGAGCCGATGTAGTAGATCTTCCAGGTGATTTCGGCGTCATCCAGCAGATCGAGGATGAGCGGCCAGGGGCCGGAGTCGAAGATGCCGTATCCCCACAGGCCGTTCGTGGTGATTCCGCCCGACGTGCCCGACATGAGGTAGAAGCGATTCGGCCACGTGGGCCCGAGCAGCGAGCAGAAATAGTTGGCGCACAGACCGGCGTGACCGAGGAGGCTGTAGTAGAACGGCAGCTCCTGCGCCGTGTAGTACGGAATCGCGACGTTGCCGTCGCCGGTGCGTCGTTGGGCGTTCTTGAAGAAGCCGTCCATCCGACCGCCGTTGACCTGCTCGTGCACGTCATTCCAGCCGTGCGGTGGATCGACGCTTCGCAGCGCGGTCAGCTCGTACGGAGCATGACCGACACCGGAGGCGTCAGGCTGCGTGTAGCCCGGGGGAGGGCCGAGGTTCTTCGCCTGCACTTGCGGCGCGTACCCGAAGTAATGGTCGAAGGAGCGGTTCTCCTGACACGAGATGACGACGTGCCGGAGCGGGCTCGTCGGCGTCGCGTAGCGGCGTGCGCGCGCTGCTGCCGGCGCCGTCGCCCAGAGCGTGCCGCCCGCAACGGCGATCCCTGCAGCTCCGGTCCTCTTGAGGAACCCGCGCCGGGTGATGAGGTTCTGGTCCGACATCCTCTCTCCTTTGCCCTCGATTGCCGGTCGGAAGGGGAAGCGAGCCGCAGGTCTGATCCCGTGCCGACCCTACGACGCGGCTCCGTGCGAGTCAATCGAAGCGGCTACGGCTCGACGTCGTAGACGTCGTGGAGGACGGCGCACAGCGCACGGGCGGCGGCTTCCGGATCGCCGGCGTCGCGGATCGCGCGCACCACCGCGACGCCGGGAGCGCCCGCGCCCGCGATCTCCTCGATCGTGCCGAGCTCGATGCCGCCGATCGCGAACCACGGCCTACGCACCGTGTCGCGCGCGGCCCGCACGAGCTCGAGCCCGCCCGGGAGCGCTTCCGACTTCGTCGGCGTCCCGAACACGGCGCCGACGCCGAGATAGTCCGCGTCGCCGTCGGCGACGGCAAGCTCCTCGACGGTCGTCACCGAGAGGCCGAGGAGCCGCTCGCGCCCGACCGCGCGTCGGGC